>DMCR01000036.1:2721-14578 GCA_003445735.1 Cryomorphaceae bacterium | reverse complement strand
CATGAGGCACTGGAAAAGAATTATTTGCCCAACCTACGCAGCTTAGACCTCAGAGAAGCCTTGGAGATTTTGGAATCCGCAGGCCTCGAGGTCAAAGTACAGGGCCACGGCAAGGTGGTCAAGCAGGAGCCTGCCCTAGGCACTGCACTCCATCAATGTTCCACCGTAACCCTTTGGCTGCAATGAAACTACTGAAAGACTTATTGTATGGTGTTCGTATCAAGGATATAGTGGGCAACACCCAAATAGCCATCGAATCTGTCTGTTACGACAGCAGGAAATCGGGTAAAAACGGCTTGTTCGTGGCCATTCCTGGTACCCAAGTCGACGGTCATGAATACATCGAAACTGCATTAGACGGTGGAGCAATTGCCGTGGTTTGTGAACACATTCCAACTCACACGCGTGAAGGCATCCACTACATTCAGACCAGTGATAGCGCATTTGCGCTTAGCGCCATCGCAGCGAATTGGTTCGACAACCCTAGCGAGCAACTTAAAGTAGTGGGCGTTACCGGTACTAATGGTAAAACAACCGTAGCCACCTTGTTGCACACCTTGCTTTCCGAACTCGAAGGCGAAAAATGCGGCTTGTTAAGCACCATCAATGTTAAAATGGGTCGTGAAATGGTTCCAGCGACCCATACCACGCCAGATGCATTAGCCATTCAAGGCCACATGCGCGCCATGGTCGATGCCGGTGTGAAGTTCTGCTTCATGGAAGTGAGCTCCCACGCCTTGGTGCAACACCGTGCTGCCCACGTGGACTTTGATATTGCCGTGTTTACCAACATCACCCGCGACCATTTGGATTACCACGGGGACATGAACGGCTACATCGCAGCGAAAAAAATCCTCTTTGACGGATTAAAATCTTCTGCTGTGGCGATCTACAACGAAGATGTAAAGCACGGGGAAACGATGGTACAGGATACCAAAGCCAAAATGCGCAGCTATGCATTAAAGCATCCCGCTAATTATAAGGTGAAGATCATGGAGCGCCAATTCGATGGTACACTCCTGCACATCAACGACCAGGAATGTTGGACCCGCATCATGGGTGATTTCAATGCCTACAACCTCTGTGCGATTTATGCAGTAGGAATAGAATTGGGTAAAGATCCACTGCAACTCCTCACCGCCATGAGTATGCTCAAACCTGTGGAGGGCAGATTCCAAACCATTCAAGGAAGAGGCATCACCGCCATCGTCGACTATGCGCACACCCCGGATGCCTTGAAAAACGTCTTGAACACCATTGACAAACTCAAAGGAAGTGGAAATATCATCACCGTCGTTGGCTGTGGCGGAAACCGAGACAAAGGAAAGCGCCCCCAAATGGCTCAAATCGCCGCGAGCAAGAGCAACAAAGCCGTGTTCACCAGCGATAACCCCCGCAATGAAGAGCCGCAAGCCATCCTCGACGACATGATGGCCGGAATCACTGCAGACCTTAAATCCAAAGTTTTGGTCATCCTCGACCGTGAGCAAGCCATCAAGAGCGCCTTAATGCTCGCGAAGGAGGGAGATGTGGTCCTGATCGCCGGCAAGGGCCATGAAAAATACCAAGAAGTACATGGCCAGCGCCATCACTTCGACGATGTAGAACAAGTCAATCACTTCATAAACGCATAACCATGTTTTACTACCTATTTGAATATTTGGACAATGCCTATGATATCCCGGGAGCCGGTGTATTCCAGTACATTACCTTCCGCGCGGCCATGGCCATCATCACATCCTTGATCATCTCAATGCTCTTTGGAAAGCGATTGATTGACCGATTAAGCCGTCTGCAAATAGGCGAAACCGTGCGTGACCTTGGACTCGAAGGGCAAAACCAAAAAGCCGGCACACCAACCATGGGCGGGGTCATCATCCTCTTGGCCATCGTGCTTCCAACGGTGCTCTGGGCAAAATTGGACAACATTTATATCATCCTCATGCTCGTCTCCACGCTTTGGATGGGCGCCATCGGATTCCTTGACGATTACATCAAGGTCTTCAAAAAAGACAAGAAAGGATTGCGCGGCATCTTTAAGGTGATCGGCCAAATTGGCCTTGGAATTATCGTGGGCAGCACCCTCTACTTCCATCCAGAAGTGACCATCAAAGAAAAAGTGCCTACAGTACAAGTAGAAACCTGGGAGTCCGCTCCGGAAATCCCGTCCTACAGCGATCCAGTCAAGAGCACCAAAACCACCTTACCGTTTTTGAAGGATAATGAGTTTGATTACGAGATTTTCACCCGTTGGATGGGGGATTTCGGGACGAATTGGACCTGGTTCATCTACATTCTCGCAGTGATTTTCATCGTCACCGCCGTATCCAACGGTGCTAACCTCACCGACGGACTGGATGGACTCGCCACAGGAACCTCGGCCATCGCCGGTGTTGCCCTACTCGTGCTCGCCTACGTTAGTGGTTCTATCGTTTTCTCCAACTACCTCAACATCATGTACATCCCGAACACTGGTGAGCTCGTGATCTTTACCGCCGCCTTTATAGGGGCTGCCATCGGTTTCTTGTGGTACAACAGCTTCCCAGCCCAAGTATTTATGGGAGATACTGGCTCTCTCGCCATCGGTGCCATCATCGCAGTGCTGGCCCTTGCCGTGCGCAAAGAGTTCCTATTACCGATCATCGCGGGGGTCTTCCTCGCCGAGAATGTCAGTGTCATCCTTCAGGTGAGCTACTTCAAATACACCAAAAAGAAATACGGTGAAGGCCGACGCATCTTCTTAATGAGCCCCCTCCACCACCACTATCAAAAGAAGGGCTACCCCGAAACTAAAATCGTGACCAGATTTTGGATCGTGGGCATCATGCTCGCCGTCTTTGCCATCGCCACCCTCAAACTTCGATAAAACTTGAACCACACCTACGGACATATTGCCATTCTCGGTGCCGGCGAAAGCGGTATGGGCGCAGCACAGCTGGCTGCTCGTGTAGGCGTGCGCGCTTTCCTAAGCGAGTACGGCAGCTTGAGCGCTTCCGACAAGGCACTGCTCGAACAGTGGGGCGTGGAACACGAGGAAGGCGGGCATACCCTAGAGCGCATTTTAGCGGCAGATGGGGTCATCAAGAGTCCCGGTATCAAGCACACCACCCCAGTCGTGCAGGCCGTGAAGGCTGCAGGGATTCCCTTAATGGGAGAAGTTGACTGGGCGACACTCTACACCGAAGCCCCTATTGTTGCCGTAACTGGAAGCAATGGAAAGACCACCACGGCCGCCCTGTGCCACCACATAATCGATGGGGAGAAAGACTGCATTTTGGCGGGGAATATTGGCTTGAGTTTAGGTCGCGCTTTGGCGGAACGCATGGAGGCACAGGCCGGAGATCCTGAGGTCATCGTTTTGGAGGTGAGTAGTTTCCAATTAGATGATGCACGCCACCTCTACCCAATGGTAGGCATCCTCACTAACATTACCCCGGACCACCTCGACCGCTACAATTACAGCAAAAGCGAATACGCTGCAAGCAAGTTGCAGATGCTCGAATACACCAAAAAAGAGGGCTTCTTCCTCTTCTGCGACGACGACCCCATCACCATGGAACATCTCGCGCCGCACCTCGAAAAAGGATCACTCCCGAACATGATAGCCTTCGGCATTCAAGAAAACGGGAGTGAATTCCGCAAAGCAAAAGCATTGAATAAAACCATAGAAATAACTATAAACAACGAAGTAATGACAATTGAAGAATTGGCCCTACAGGGCAAGCACAACATGTACAACAGCATGGCTGCAGGACTTGGCAGCACTTTAATGAACATCCGCAAAGAAACCATTCGCACGAAACTGGCTTCATTCGACGCCCTGGAGCACCGCTTGGAAAGCGTCCTGAACATCAGTGGGGTTGAATACATCAACGACAGCAAGGCGACCAATGTCAACGCTACCTACTACGCGCTTGAATGCCAGAGTCAGCCGGTCGTTTGGATCGTCGGTGGCGTAGATAAAGGCAACGACTACAACGAGTTAATGTCTTTGACACAAAACAAAGTGAAAGCCATTGTTGCGCTGGGTGCCGACAACAGCAAAATCATCGAAGCGTTCCAAGGCGTGGTTGAAGTCATAGATACAGATTCTATGGAAAAAGCAGTGCGTAAGGCTTCGCGCCTGGCGGAAAAAGGCGATGTAGTCTTATTGAGTCCTTGCTGTGCGTCTTTCGATTTATTCGAAAACTACGAGGACCGCGGCCGCCAATTCAAGAATGCCATCCGCAACCTATAATCTGCCAGTAGCGTTGAGCGTTTTGCAGAAATATCTCAAAGGTGACCGCTTTCTATGGGCGCTAATACTCCTATTGATGGTGATCAGTTTCTTGCCTATTTACAGTGCAAGCAGTTCGCTTGCGTATAAATTTGGCGGGGGCAATACGTTCAAATTCTTGACCAAACATCTGATCCACCTCGTACTAGGTGGTGTCTTAATGTATGCCGTACACCGATTAAACTTTAGAATCATAGGTAAGCTCTCTGTAGCCATCCTCCCCTTTGCTATTCTCATGCTCATTGTGACCTTAGCACAGGGCACGGAGATGGGTGGGGCCAATGCCTCCCGCTGGGTACGCATTCCCGTGCTGGGCTTTACCTTCCAAACGTCCGCTTTTGCTTCGTTGGCGTTGCTCGTTTGGTTGGCCCGATGGTTCTCAAAGCCGCGTGATTTAGAACCTTTCAAAAGCTTGTATTGGCCGCTGGGAGCCATCGCCATTACATTAATCTTTATACTCCCTGCCGACTTCTCAACGACAGCGATCATCTTCTTGATGTCCGTCATCCTCATGTCTGTGGCCGGAGTACCTTTGAAAAATTTGGGTAAGATCATGGGCATTGCTATCGCGGGATTGACCCTCTTCATCCTCATAGTGCTGGCATTTCCCCATATTTCTAACCGAGTGAGCACGTGGGAAGCCCGGATTGTGAATTTCGTGAGTGACGATGTGGACGATGATGCGTCGTACCAAACAGATTTGGCCAAGATGGCCATTGCGGAAGGACAAGTTTTTGGCAAAGGTCCAGGGAAGAGTGTGCAAAAGAACTTCCTGCCGCAAAGTAATAGCGATTTCGTATTCGCCATCATCACCGAAGAATATGGCCTCTTTGGCGCAAGTTTCATCATATTGATCTACGCCGCACTGTTCCGAAGGATGTTGCGCATAGCGAGGAAAGCACATACCAAATTTGGGACACTGCTCGTACTTGCCGCCGCTTCGGGCATGATTCTTCAAACATTGGTCAACATGAGTGTCGCGACGAATTTGATGCCGGTAACCGGCCAGACTTTGCCGTTTTTGAGCGCCGGAGGTTCTTCTATTTGGATGACCTGTATCGCCCTCGGCATCATCTTGAGTGTGAGTCATACCGATGTAGCAAGAATTGTCGGTGAGAACGCCCAAGAATTGGAAGAGAATCAACCCATAACTCCCTTGAACGTATGAGCAAGACCTTCATTATAAGCGGCGGCGGAACTGGGGGACATATCTTCCCTGCACTAAGTATAGCCTGGGAATTACAGCAGCGCTTTCCTGAGGCAAACATTCAATTCATTGGTGCCAGCGGTAAAATGGAAATGGACCGAGTCCCAGCGGCCGGATTCCCCATTCTTGGAGTGCCTATTGCGGGAATCAATAGAAAAAAACCTTGGAAGAGTTGGAACGTACCCTTCAAGCTCATTTATGCCTTATGGCGCTGCCGATCCATCATCAGAAAACTCAAACCCAGCGTGGTCGTCGGCACTGGCGGATACGCCAGTGGCCCTGCTTTGTTTATGGCACAACGCATGGGCATTCCGACCTTAGTACAGGAGCAGAATTCATATGCGGGCATCACCAATATTCGTCTAGGCGCCAAAGCATCTGTAGTATGTACGGCCTATAAAAATGCAGCGCGGTTCTTCCCCGCCGGAAAAGTACACCTGACCGGAAACCCTATTCGTAAGGTCTTCGTCGATGCGCTTCCGGACGCTTCTGAGAGTAAAAAAGCACTTGGCTTCGACGCCAGTAAAATGGTGCTTTTAGTTTTAGGCGGCAGCCTTGGGGCACGTGCCATGAATGTTCAAATGGCGGCCCACATGGCGGCACTCAACGCACAGGGTTGGCAAATCCTTTGGCAGTGTGGCAAGCTCTATGAAGAGGAATATACACCGATGGCCACATCACAAACCCATATTCAGGCGTTCATAGATGATATCGCCACGGCCTACGCAGCAGCTGATGCGATTGTGAGCCGTGCCGGAGCTGGAACCTTAAGTGAGTTGTGCTTGGTGGGTAAGGCCAGCGTACTGATCCCTAGCCCAAATGTGGCGGAAGATCATCAAACACATAACGCCCGTGCCTTGAGCGACAAAGGTGCGGCAGTCTTGATCCCTGAAAAAGAATTAACGCAGCGATTTGAAATAGAATTAGCTGAACTGGCAAAAAATAAAGCGCGCCGGGACATTATGGGTGAAAACATCAAAAAATTAGCCCTCCCCCGCGCTACGGAAGATATTGTGAATCACATCGAAGCATTAATGAAATGATGACCTTGAACTCACATATGGTCTTCATTGGTATTGGAGGCATTGGCATGAGCGCCCTAGCGCGCCATTGCCTGCTCCAAGGCAAACCCGTTTTCGGCTATGATAAGGTGCGCACAGAACTTACTGCCTTGTTAGAATCCGAGGGCGCCATCATTACCTACGAGGAAAATATTGATAGCTACCCGGGCTGGGCACCAAAAGATACCACAGTAGTATATACACCTGCGATTCCAGAATCTAATACGTGGATGTCCTTCTTTGCACCCTACGCGCCCATCAAACGAGCCCGCGCTTTAGCAGGTATTGTCAACGAAAAGCGATGTTTGGCGGTGGCAGGAACACACGGAAAAACCAGTACCTCGGCCTTACTCACCCACATCCTCACGGAGGCCGGCCAAGACCCAACGGCCTTCATAGGAGGCATCATGTCCGGCACAAAAACAAATTACAGGCTAGGCAATGGCCCTTGGGTCGTGGTGGAAGCCGACGAGTTCGACCGCTCCTTCTTACACTTGCAACCAGAAGCCGCGGGCATCACCACCATAGATGCCGACCATTTAGACATTTATGGACATGAAGAGGCATTGGCGGAAGCGTTCGCTGCGTTTAGGAACCAAGTTTCCTCATCCGTCTTCACCGCAACCGGATTGGAAAACACCACCGCCATCGGTACCGCAGGCAGCCATGCTTGGGCCAGTGAAGTCCATCCAGAAAACGGGGCCTTCCACTTCATCCTTAACCTCGCTGGTGAGTCGGTACAAACCGCCTTGCACATGCCCGGACATCATAATGTATCGAATGCAGTTTTGGCAGCCTCACTGGCTCATTTTACCGGAGTTCCGTTGGGAATCATAGGCCAAGCCATTGAAAGCTTCTCAGGCATTCAACGTCGGTTTGAGTACCACTTGTACGAACCCATTGCCTTGATTGAAGATTATGCTCATCACCCCACCGAGATCAATGCACTCATAGGAAGTGTAGAAGCACTATATCCGAACGAAAAGATTTGCCTCTGTTTCCAACCACATTTATTCAGTAGAACAAGGGATTTCATGGATGAACTTGCAGCATCACTAAACCGTGCCAGCCAAGTCCTTTTACTGCCCATTTACCCAGCCCGAGAATTGCCTATTGAAGGCATAACCTCAGACGCTCTTGCTGCAAAGATGAATAATGCCAGAGTTGTAGAAAAAGAGGAGCTCGTTACAGCCATAAAAGCTGCTCAGCCAGATGTGGTATTGATCGTTGGCGCTGGAGATATCGGCGACCTTGTTCCCAAAATCAAAGCCAAATTCGCATGAGAAAAGTGAGAATTTTACAGCGGATCAGTATCATCATCGGACTTGGCTTGATTATTTGGGTCTTTATTGGGACACAATTAAACGCACATCTCTGGACGATAAGAGATCATGAAATTTACTTTGAATACCCTGAAAATCAGAGGATTGTAGATGAATTGGCCGCAAAGAAAACCGTACAAGAATTCTTGACCTCCCAAGCCGATAGTGCTGTCATAAGGATGGACTTGCATTTGTTAGAAACCTCTTTAGAAGCCCTGCCATTCGTGGCCGAAGCACAAGTATATTGGAATTTAAACAGGACATTGGTCGTGGAATTGCGCGCAACACAGGCGAGAGCCAAGGTTTTTATGGAGCAATCCAAATACCTCCTCACCCAAGGAGGGGCTGTTTTGCCAGCGCCAATATCTGCACAAATAGACCTCATGATATGCACGGGACTGCGTGATAGTGCCGAAGCTGCACAAGCCGCCCAAACCCTAGATATCATCGAAGCCTCAAAATGCTATGATTTAGCCGGGCTCGCACAGATTCACTTTGAACAAGACCAAATCAGTATCACACCACGTGGTGCCGGACACAGCATAACAAGTAACAGAGACGAACGATTGGTAAAAGATCTAGCCAAATTGGCTGCCTTCTACGCTGCGAAAAGTGATGAAGAACTGGGCCCTCTGCGCCACCTCGATTTGCGATTTAAAAACCAAGTAGTAACCACTGTACAATGACACAACAAGCCCCACTTGCCGTAGGATTGGACATCGGTACCACCAAAATTGTGGCCGTAGTCGGCCGCATGAACGAGCATAGAAAAATAGAAGTTCTTGGCATCGGAAAAAGCAAAAGTTTGGGCGTGCAACGCGGTGTTGTCGCCAATATCACCTTGACCATTGAGAGTATTCAAGCAGCTATCAAAATGGCGGAAGAAAACTCTGGGCTCAAAATAACCGAAGTGATGGTGGGTATCGCTGGACAGCACATCCGTTCGATGCAGCACAGCGACTATATCATGCGTGAGGACGCAGAGGCTATTATTAATGTGACGGATTTGGATAAATTGGCCAAAAACGTGGATAACCTCGTGATGATGCCTGGGGAGCAAATCCTTCATGCCCTTCCTCAGGAATATCGAGTAGATGGCGATAGCAACATCATCAACCCACAAGGGATGTACGGCTCGCGCTTGGAGGCAAACTTCCATATTGTCGTAGGACAAATTGCCTCAATCAAGAACATTGCGCGCTGTGTCGAGCAGAGCGAACTCAAAGTGGGTGATATTACTTTAGAGCCCCTTGCCTCGTCTGCCGCTGTGTTGGCAGAAGAAGAAAAAGACGCAGGCGTAGTACTTGTCGACATCGGTGGCGGTACAACAGACATCGCCATTTTCAAGGACAGCATCATCCGACATACTGCCGTCATTCCGTTCGGCGGAAAAGTCATCACAGAGGATATTAAGGAGGGCTGTGAGATTATTGAGAAACAGGCAGAGACCCTAAAAGTAAAATTTGGTTCCGCGTGGCCAGGAGAAAATAAAGAGAACGAAATAGTGAGCATTCCCGGGCTTCGTGGAAGACCACCGAAGGAGATCAGCTTGAAGACACTTTCAAAGATTATCAATGCGCGTGTGCGCGAGATTATGGAAAGTGTCATTGCTGAGATCCGCAACTACCAACAGAACGATCCACGTAAGCGATTGATTGCAGGTATTGTTTTGACTGGAGGTGGATCCCAATTAAAGCATATGGGCCAATTGGTTGAATACATTACCGGCATGCCTACTCGTATTGGTTATCCAAATGAGCATTTAGCCGGCGGGTATGCGAAGGAATTGGCCAGCCCAGTTTATGCCACCTCTATCGGATTGCTGTCCATGGCTTTGGAAACGACGCCACATACCATGGCGTATGACCCCACTGAAACAGATGCCCCTTTTGTAGAGGCTGAAGCGGAAGCACAAGAAGTACAAGAAGAGGAAGGATCGCCAACACAAACCGGAAGTACCAAGGCACCTCCGCGCAAGGACCCTTTCTGGAAAGGCTTTATAACAAACATTAAAGATTGGTTAGAAAACGACGAAGACGTAGAATGATATGATGGACGACGGATTACAATTCAACCTCCCCAAAAACCGAAGTTCGGTGATTAAGGTCATCGGAGTAGGCGGCGGTGGATCTAATGCGGTGAACCATATGAAGAATGTTGGCGTAAACGGCGTGGATTTCATGGTCTGTAATACCGACGCGCAAGCCCTTTATCATAGCCCCGTAGCCAACAAAGTCCAGCTCGGCGCCTCATTGACAGAGGGCCTGGGTGCCGGTGCAGATCCAGAAATAGGTCGCCAGGCAGCAGAAGAAAGCATTGGTGAAATTCAAAATATGCTCGAGACTGGTACCAAGATGTGTTTCGTCACAGCCGGGATGGGTGGCGGTACGGGAACTGGAGCAGCACCAATTATTGCCAAAGCCGCCCGAGAAATGGATATTCTAACCGTAGGTATAGTAACCTCTCCTTTTGCTTTCGAAGGAAAGATCCGTAAAGCGCAAGCTGAGAAAGGCATCTCGGCCATGCGAGAAGTGGTGGACAGCTTGATTGTCATTAACAATGATAAACTTCGCCAAGTATATGGCGACCTTGGTTTTCGCAATGCCTTTGAAAAAGCAGACGAAGTGTTGGCTGGTGCGGCAAAGGGAATTGCCGAGGTGATTACCAACCACTACACCCAAAACATCGACTTGCGCGATGCCAAAACAGTTTTAGAAAACAGCGGCAGCGCATTGTTTGGAACCGGTGAAGGGACTGGAAGTAATCGTGCAGAGCATGCCATCAGCGCAGCACTGGATTCACCACTCCTGAACGATAATCAAATCAAAGGCGCGCAAAACGTCTTGCTTCTCCTCACTTCAGCAAGTGGAGAGCACGAAGTAACTATTGATGAAATAGGCGAAATCACGAATCACATTCAGCGCGAAGCAGGTGGTAATGCAAACGTTATCATGGGTATAGGTGCTGCAAAAGAAGAAGGGTCTAAAATCACTTGTACTATCATCGCCACAGGATTCCCAACAGGCACTCGCGTGCTACCAACGGATAAAGTTGAGGTTGTGAAATACGATCTTGATACCCAGGAATCTCAGGTACAGAACCAAGAGGTAATCGCGACTCAAGAATCAATCGAAGAAGCTCCTGAACCCATCGCCGATTCAAGCGAACGCGTTGTGATGGATCTCGGTGAAGCTGATGAGGAAGAAGTTTCTATGCCCGCGCCTAGAACAGATGTGGAGCCGGAGATGGAGGGTGCCTTAGAAGACGAGGACGAGCTCAAAATGGAGGCTGCAATCGAATCAAAAGAAATTTCTGAAGTGATTACTGAAGAAGAGGAAGATCCTATGATAGGATTCCCTCAAATGCCGGAAGAAAATCACGAAGAGCGTTTTGAAGGAACCATAGAATCGGACACTAATCTTGATGAGGAACCTACGGTACACGTGCTGGAATGGGACCTTGAGGAGGAGGATGAAGAAGCACGCGAAAGCATCGTTTCTGCCGAAGAAGCTAGTGTCTTGCCTGTTACTGAAGAAATAGAGGAAACAGAGGGTGCGACCGGGCAAGCACTTGAGGGTGGCTGGGACCTATTTTCTACCGCTCATGAGCCGGAAGAGGAAGAGATAGAACTCACCTTCGTCGATGATGAAAATGATGGGGAGGCAAGCATGGAATTGGACACTCAAGAGGAGGAAGAAACGCCATTCGATGCTCCAGCACCTACAGCCCGCGAAAACAATCACGGAATGGTGGAGGCGCAGACAGCACCCGTTATGCCTGAAGCTATGGATGCTCCTATTGAGGATGAAGAAACCACCTTTAGTTTGGATGATGTTGAGGGTGATGGGTTCTCATTAGAAATCGAAGAAGTAGATACACTGAGGGCGGAGGATAAAGAGGCGCCAGAAGAAAGGGACTACGACCCTTTTGAGATGAGCCTGAGCGACATGCCCGAACTCAAAGCCAAGGCTGATCTAGAAGTTGTGGAAAG
>DMCR01000036.1:0-2331 GCA_003445735.1 Cryomorphaceae bacterium | reverse complement strand
CACCCTGGAAGAGGATCCGGATTTGAAATTTGAGATCAAAGCCACAGAAGCGGTGGAAGAATTGGAAGAAGATGCGAAATCCTCTGTGGAACAAACCATGGACCAGCCTATTTCCCAATTACCCAAGCGCGCTGCTCAAGAATTGCCCAGTAAGATTCAAGAGCGTATGAACAGACTGCAAAAGTTTGGCTACAGATTCAAAGAAAACCTCACCGAGGTAGAGCGTACTCCTGCATACAAGCGTCAAGGATTAGACGTTGACCTTGAACAAAAGAGCGGTGAAAAGCCTTCTAATCTTGGAGTAGACTCTGAAGGAAATATTAGAACCAATAATTCATTCTTACACGACAACGTAGATTGATATGGCTTTAGATGCAACTATTATGGCCGACCTTAAAGAGGCCATGAAAGCAAAAGATAAAGTAGCCCTTGAAGCTTTGCGTGCTATCAAGACTGCAATTCTTAACGAGAAAACTGCGGCTGGCGCCAAGGAGATGACGGACGTAGACGAGCTTAGACTCTTGACGAAATTGCGCAAGCAGCGCGTCGAAAGCGCTACTATCTTCCGCGAGCAGAACAGATTGGATTTGGCAGAAACAGAAGAAGCACAAATCGAAGTAATCGAACGCTACCTTCCAACCATGATGAGCGAGGATGAAATCCGTACTAAGGTCTCGGAAATCATCGCGGCTACAGGTGCAAGTTCGATGGCAGATATGGGTAAGGTCATGGGTCAAGCCACTGGCGCAATGGCCGGTCGTGCCGACGGTAAAGTCATCAGCGGAATCGTCAGAGAACTGCTGAGTTAAATTGACAAAATCTTAATCTTTAAAAGCCCGGATTTCTCCGGGCTTTTTTTGTTACTTTAACCTTCCTGTCAAAAAAAATGAAGAACCGACTCATACTCTTGATAATCTGCCTTTTAGGTCGGACTCTCGCGGCTCAAGACCGCACGGTTCGTCTCATGACTTACAACATATTGAACTACCGCAATACCACTTCATACTGCACGGGGTCCAATAATAACTCATCTAACAAGGAAGCCGCCCTTGAAACCATCATCCAAGCCATTGAGCCGGATTTAGTGGTGCTCAATGAAATTGGGAGTAACCCTAACAACCTGACCTATTTACTCAACAACAGCTTCAATACGGGCAGTACGACGCATTGGTCTATGGCCCAGCACACCCACAATGGATTCTCCTCTTTGGTAAATGGCATTGCCTATCGCAATGATATTTTTGGCATCACCAACCACTGGTCCATTACCAAGGATGTGAACAATAGTAATCTGGTCAGATTGATTGATGTGGTGAGATTCTATTACAAGGACGCTCTCCTCCAAGGAAATTCGGATACGGCCACTTTTGTCGTGATAGCCGCGCACTTCAAGGCTGGTAATACTGCTTCAGACCAGTCGCAACGTGAGCGAGAGACTGAGGCCATTATCGATTGGGTGGACAGCCATTCGTACGATAACATCATGTTGATGGGTGATCTGAACACCTATAATAGCAATGAAGATGGGTTCCAGAATCTGGTTGCGGGAAATACCTTCCGCTTTGAAGATCCTGCCACGTCTATAGGAAATTGGCACAACAACAGTTCTTATGCCTCCTTGCATACGCAAAGCACGCGAACGTCAGGCAATTGTCATTCAGGCGGCGGACTCGACGATCGTTTTGATATGATTCTTTGCTCGGAATCCATCACAGAAGGCGACGCGCAAATGACCTATTCACCGAACACCTATATCGTAGTGGGGAATGACGGCAATCATTTTAATAATGCTGTGAATTCTGGGACCAATTACAGCGTGGGCAGCAGCACCCTAAGTGCGCTCTACACCCTTAGCGACCACCTCCCCGTAATTGCAGACTTTGATCTGGAAGGACAGCATTTGGATGTAGCGAGTACAGAAGAGAATTGGACCCTACCAAACCCTATACCTCCAGGCTACTCCATAAATAATCCTGATGGTTACGAATTGCAGCTTTATACCCTCGGAGGCCAATTGCTTTGGAAGTCTAAGGACTTGCAGGCCACGATACCTTATGTAGCGCCAGGAGTTTATCTGCTTTGGAAAACTACGCCACAGGGTCCGCAAACCGCACGAATTAGCATCCGATGAGATTGAGATTCCTCCATACCTGTACTTTGCTTTTGGGCGCCCTATTCACCGTGCAGGGTCAGAACTTTGAAGAATTTCAAACCTCTCAAGCCAACATACGCTTAGCCGCAACCAACGCAGGAACTTTTGGAAACGCCTTCCGCGGATATAAAGACGGTACGGGAACTCCTTCTCTAGAGTACCCAGCAGGATCGGGAATT
>DMCR01000203.1 GCA_003445735.1 Cryomorphaceae bacterium | reverse complement strand
CGTGCATACTGCTGGTGCGTTGCCAATGTGTAATACGCCGAGAAGTGGAGTGCTCTATCCGGTCTATAGTTTTACGAAGGGTGCAGAAGTGAATTGGGCCCAAGTTCCCTTTCTACTAGAAGCACACTCCTTCGAAGACCTGGCCATCTTGACGAATATCGCAAAAGCACTTTCGCCGCTAACTTATGAGGTCAGCAGCGCGGGGCGAAACCATCTGCATGTGAGCGCAGTGATGATAAACAACTTCACCAACCATCTCTATACTTTAGCATTTGCGCACGCCAAGGAGCATAACCTGCCAGTGGAAACCTTGTTTGCTATTATGAAGCAAGGACCCGATAAAGCTATCGCCATGGGACCTAAGGCGGCACAAACCGGACCGGCAGCACGCGGCGACAAGCAAACAATCGACGCTCACTTGGAAAGAATTATTGATCCAGAAGTTAAGCAACTTTACACCTTATTAAGCGAAAGCATTTCAAAACACAAGGCCTGATGAATTACAAAGAGAAATTCAAGGACATCACCACAGTGGTCCTTGACGTTGATGGGGTATTAACGAATGCAGAGATCTTGCTCATCCCGGGAGCCGAACCAGTGCGTAAAATGCACAGTAAGGATGGGTATGCGCTACAATTAGCGGTTCGCAATGGTATTCGTATGGCCATCATCACTGGAGGAACGTCTCCTGATGTGAAAGAGCGCCTTCAAGGGATTGGTATTAAAGACATCTACATGCGTGCTTCGCACAAGATGGAAGCTTACGAAGACCTTAAAATGTGCTACGACCTCAGCAATGAGGAAATCCTATATATGGGCGATGATCTTCCTGATTACGATGTCATGGAAGTTTGTGGTTTGGCATGCTGTCCGCAAGATGCAGCACCCGAAATTAAAGCCATTGCTGATTACGTAAGTCCTGTGAACGGCGGCCGGGGATGTGTTCGCGATGTATTGGAACAATTGCTCAAGATTCACGGCAAATGGGGCCGTAAAGAAGACCGTACTTGGTGATGAAGCTTTCAAAAGAACTGGTCCTAGGATCACAGAGCCCTCGCCGTGCACAATTCCTAAAAGATTTGGGCCTTTCCTTCACTACCCTTCCATTGGATTTAGATGAAACAGCACCTGCGCACCTCAGCCCGGCGGAAACAGCAACTTTTATTAGCGAACTCAAAGCGGAAGCCCTACTTCCCCTGCTTCAGAAAGGACAACTGGGTTTGACAAGTGATACTGAAGTTTGGCAAGGCGACCGCAGATTTGGAAAAGCTGCCGATGCCGATGCCGCGAAAGAAATGCTGAAGGACTTGAGCGGCACAACGCATGAAGTTCATAGCAGCATGACCCTAATCAATCCCGACAACCCCATACCCTTGAGCAGTGTTGTCAGCACCGTAATGGTTCACTTCCATACTATCCCTCAATGGGCCATGGATCATTACATTGAGGCCTACAAACCTTTTGACAAAGCTGGGGCATATGGCATCCAAGAATGGATCGGCCAGGCCTACATCAAACGAATTGAAGGGAATTATAACAGTGTAGTTGGTCTCGACACGGCGGCACTCGTGCACATGCTTGAACCTTATTTCCAATAAATGGTAGCTGCGGAGGTTACTTATGCGGGTTCCGCGATCTGTACATCCATCATCCATCCGTGGGTATCTTCGACTAACCCGGTTCGGATGTCATTCAACATTTTCTTGATCTCCATCGCCTTGCCCTCCGTGGGTGTAGGAACAGAGTGATTTGTCCCTTGGTGGCCGATGGTATCGATTTGACTTACCACTGCTGCAGTACCCATCCCAAAAGCTTCTTTCAATGCTCCGGTTTTTGCTGCCTCAACGACCTCATCAACCCTAATAGGACGTTCTTCAATCTTCCAACCTTTCTCCTTAATCAAAGCTATAATCGAACGTCTGGTGACGCCAGCTAAAATACGATCCGTTAAAGGTGGTGTCAGAAAGGTATCACCAACGAGCAACATAAGGTTCATGGTTCCACTCTCCTCAATGTACTGATGGTCGCGGTGATCCGTCCAAATAACTTGATTATATCCCTCTTTTACCGCTTGTGCAGTAGGATAGAACGAACCACCGTAATTTCCTGCAGCCTTTGTAAATCCAATACCACCGCCGGTAGCACGAGTATATTCTTGCTCAATCTTAACCTTGACTGTACCGCGGTAATACGGTCCTACTGGACAAGTAAGGATACAAAAGGTATAATCATCACTTTGACGTGCGGCAATGAATTCAGAAGACGCGAATAAGAAGGGGCGGATATATAAGCTATGATCTTCCGCCGACGGCACCCATTGTGCATCAATTTCTAAGAGCTTCTTCAACCCATCCATAAAGATACTTTTGGGAACCTGAGGCATCGAGAGACGCTCGGCACTCTTATTCAATCTCGCAAAGTTATCTAGCGGACGGAATATGCTGATCGTACCGTCTTCTTTGCGGTATGCCTTCAATCCTTCAAAGGCTGCTTGACCATAATGTAGCGCATGCAATCCGTATGAAAAATCTAACTGTCCATATGGACGAATTTCCGGCTCGAGCCATTGGCCATTTTTGAAGTGACACACCAACATATGATCCGACAAGTGTTTTCCAAATGGAAGGTTTGAAAAATCAATTGAGCCTATGCGGCTATGTGTGGTCAATTCTATTTTCATGCACTGCTATTTTGGGAGTACAAATGTACTAAATTTGTAGTACGAAATAGTCCGAATGCATATGTAATTAGAGGCCTATTGAAAGAATTAACATATACCCATTTACCATGAAGCAACCTATTATTGCAAGCCTTGTAGCATTTTCACTTTTTTCGTGTCAAAGTGCTAATAATAATGGCGATAACTCGCAAGATGCGCAAAAAACTGTGGCTAATGAATATTACAATTTTGGCGACAGCACATTCTCTGTTGAGAATGCTTTTTCTGCCTTTGAGTTAGTTTCAAACTTCGCTACTTCTAGAGAAGATACTGCTTGGGCAACCGTGGCTGGCCCTATTACCCAAGTTTGTGCTGCTAAAGGATGTTGGATGAGCACTGCCATTGACTCAAACAATAATCTTTTCGTGGATTACGACTACGAATTCCTACTACCTACGAACAGCCAAGGTCAAAACATGGTGATGTACGGATATATTTATTGGGACACTACAACAGTAGCTCAGTTGCGTCATTATGCCGAAGATCGTGGGGCAAGCCAAGAAGAAATTGACGCCATAACTGAGCCTGTAGCAGAATACATGTTCAAGGCTAAAGGAGTGAAAATAGAACGTTCTGCCGATGCGTAAGATTCTAACGCTTTTATTTATCCTAGGGCTCGTTATCCTCGCTAGTTGCGGTGAACCTGAGCAAGAAATGACGCCAAAACAAAATTGGACGCCAAAACTTGATCAGCCTAGTGAACTCGCGCAAATCATGCGCGACATACAGGAGGAGGCTACGAATCGGAAAAACTCGTTAGAACAAGGTCAACTTGACCCTACGCTTTCAGAGACTCTGTTTAGCATGATTACAGCACAGCCAACCAAACCGCACATGAAAGGCGAAGGATTCGAACCCTATGCCAAGAGCTTTATCGGTATTTACAACCAGATTCATGGTGCTGAGGAAGTCGGTGTTCAAATTCAGGCACACAATAACATGGTTGATGCCTGTATCGCATGTCACACACAGTTTTGTGACGGCCCTATTTCACGCATCGAGAAGTTGTACGTGAGATAAATGCCGACACCTGGGGATAGACATATTACCCAAAGTGCTGACGGCAGTACCACCATATGGGTTCCAGGCTTGGATGAACATTATCACAGCATTCACGGCGCTCTTACAGAAAGTCGACACGTTTTCATTGAAGCCGGACTCAAAGCCATAAATAAATCATCTGTTCGCATATTGGAAGTGGGCTTAGGTACTGCCTTAAATGCCCGGCTCACCCTTGACCAGGCAAAACAAGATGGATTAAACGTTCAGTACGATGCCTTGGAAAAATTCCCCCTAAGGGCAGAGGAGATTGAGGCCCTTGGCTTACAAGGCATGAGCAAGGAATCACCGTTCCTGAGCGCCACACCGGGAGCCGTAACCCAAATTTCGGAGCATTTCACCTTCAGACTATTGGTAGAAGATTTGAAGACTTTTGAAGGCGAACTGGGCTCTTATGACCTCATTTACTTCGATGCCTTTGCCCCGAGTGCGCAACCTGATCTGTGGACCGACACTATTTTTGAGAACATGCACAACTTGCTTAAAACGGACGGAGCGTTGGTTACCTATTGCGCTAAAGGGGCCGTGAAGCGCTCCATGAAAGCCGTAGGTTTCGAAGTAGAAGCCTTGCCTGGCCCTCCCCGCAAAAGAGAAATGACCAGAGCATGGAAAAGATAAGTCCATCCAAGTTCACGCCGCGATGCTACGCCTTTATTCAAAACGAAGATGGCGCTGTATTGGTCGTGCAAGAACTGTGGAGCGGTGTACATTTGAATAAGTTACCCGGTGGTGGTCAAGAGGTAGGAGAAGGCATGCACGAATGCTTGAATAGAGAAATCGAAGAAGAATTCAGTTCCTTTAGTGGCCCGCTGAATTGGACCCACATTTATACCCCTACCCATGCGTTTATTTCTAGATTTCGTCCCGAGGAACAGTTGATTCTGAATTATTTCAAAGCACAGCAACCAGTGGTTGCCAATCAATGGGTACTACAAACCGATGAAAATTTATTACAAATGCTTTGGTTGCCCGCAGTTGAAGAAAGTACCAGCTGGTTTACCCTTGAAAACGACAAGGCGGCCTTCCTAGCTTTTTTGAAGACGTTGGATCAATAGCCTAACCGGAGCGCAACTACCTTATTCACCTTTTCATATAATTTCTTCGGAGAAGCCGCGCGCCAAGATAGGTCGTCTAAAGTTCCGCCTAGCAAAAAATAGGCGTCCAAACCGTACTGATTGAGTTCTTGAATTACGTGCGGTCGAAGATTGATAAAGGCCATCCATCCCTCTGGAACTTCCTCTAACCACTCATCGTAATAATCGGGAATATCCGCGTGAAAATTCAAGATATTCTCTCCTATCAATATGTATTTATCGATCCCTAAGGGGATCAATTCATCCACGAAATCTCGTTTTAAACGCATTATATCATTGTGCACGGCATCGTTCCATTCTCCAAGAAACTCAATAATGCAATAGCCCGTAACGTAATCCACAAACAACACCTTCAAATACAAGGTCTCGCAGCCGATGCTGTCCCATTGTGGATGAATAACGTGATCATAGATGCTGTCTGTGAAGTAGACCTCACTATTGAAATATCCATATAAAGGGCTCCTCGGATCCTCGGAAGCCTGATATAGATGGCGCCAATTATAATAAGGCTCAATAGTATGCATACAGAAATAATCTTTTCAAGTGATAACAAAAGTGGCGCAGCATTGTTAGTTTAACAACATAAATTTCAGCCATGGCCATTTTCACCATTACAGGTGCTACCGGATCGGTAGGACAAGCAATTGTAAACCAGCTTCTTGAAGAAAATCACAGCGTACGTGTTCTTTCCACAAGAAAAGACTTGACCATGGATGGTATAGAAGTATATAGTTGGAATACAGACCATGGAACTATCGATTTAGCGGCCTTAGAAGGTGCAGATCACCTCATTCATTTGGCGGGAGCCACGGTCAGCCAACGGTGGACACCAAAGTATAAGCAAGCCATCATGGACTCTCGTGTACAAGGCACCCAATTATTGATTGATGCACTGCAAAAAATCAATAAAGGCCCATCTTCTGTGGTGAGTGCCTCTGCTATTGGAATTTATGGAAGCGACTTCAACAACGAACTCACCGAAACCTCACCCGCAGCGGACGATTTTTTGGCAGCGGTAACAAAGATTTGGGAGAGCTATACACAGAAGTTTGAATCCAACAACTGCCGTAGTGTTCAACTGCGCATAGGTATTGTACTAGACCAAGGTGCCGGAGCATTGGGACAACTTGAACCCTTCGTAAAATGGGGCATTGCCTCTCCCCTTGGCTCTGGCAAACAGTGGACCAGTTGGATTCATGTGGAGGATTTAGCCCGCATGTTTCTCTTCGCAGCAACCCAAGCCATCCCCTCAGGCCCTTATAACGCAGTAGGGCCTGAACCTCTTACGAATAAAGTATTTACAAAGCAGCTGTGCCGAGCCTTACATCGACCCATGCTATTTCCAGCAGTACCAGGCTTTGCCCTAAAACTAATCTTTGGAGAAATGGCAACCCTAGCTTTGATGAGTCAAAAAGTGAGCCCCGCAAAAATCACAGGTACTGGATTCACATTCCACTACACCACAGCAGTACAAGCACTTGAGCAGATTTACGGAAACTAAAAAACCCCCTACCAAAAGGCAGGGGGCCGTTAATGATAAAATCAATGTAATCCCTTATATGGTAGCTTTCACTTTAATCGTCAACTCAATGCTGTGATCGATCAAATCATCTTTTAATGATTCAGCGATAGTCGCATCGTCACGATCATGGTACTTCGCCCCCCATAATGTACGGTCGATACTGAAAGTTGGGGCTATAAACTTCACGTCTTCCTCACTTACTACAACATCTGCAGGGAAAGTAATACTGTTGGTAGTACCACGAATAGTCAAATTTCCAGTAACAGTGCTGTATTTCTTTGCCGCACTTGGATCCAATACCTCTACGATTTCGAATGCCGCTGTTGGGAAGCTGTCAACGAAGAAAAAATCTTGAGACCTCAAGTGACGTTCCAAATAGCCGCGTTTACGCTCATTTCCAATATCAGTACAAATGATTGAAGTCATATCCATGGTAATTTTACCGCCTACCAACTTACCTTCAGCTACTTCAAAAGTACCTTCTTGTACATTCACTGTACCGAGATGCTCATCTTGAACGTAAGTTTTGAAACCTCTCCAAGCGACAGTCGAACCTGAGTCCAAAGCTACAGTTTCACTTCCGCCATTTGCTGTTACTTTTTGTGCTTCACCGGTAGTTGCTTCAGCTGCTTTTTCCGAGTTACAGGTTGCAAAGAAAAGGCCTAGAGCGACCATCAATACTAGTTTTTTCATTTTGTAATTGGTTATTAACATGGGTTACACATGTAAAACCCAGAACGCATTTAAATGTTTCAACATTTATTAATTTTTCAGAGTTGAATTTCCTAATAACCCCTGCCTAAAAATGCTTACGACGCAATCGAAGCGCTAATACGCTCACGATCAAAGCAATACTACCCGCTAGTACATACGGATATGAAAAATGAAGCCCATAGGCTACTCCGCCGATGGCAGGACCCAGGACACGGGCGAGGGAACCAACACTCTGATTCGTACCCAAAATCTTACCCTGCATCCCTTCCGGTGCATAACTACTCAATAACGAGCTCACCGTTGGTGTCAACAGCGCATTGCCCAAGGACAGGAAAGTCATACAGACCAATTCCAATCCAAAGTAATCTGTCGGTACATAAGGCATCCCGTAAAGCCCAAGGGCTACAAATAACGTTCCCAAAACCAACAAATTCCGCTCTCCAAACCAAGTATTGAAATACCCTATCAATCCACCCTGAATAATCACCGCTAATAAGCCTATGTAAGCAAATACATACCCTATATGCATCTCACTCAAACCGAAGTGTTCAGCCCACAATAATGTGGCTGTTATCTGCATCATCGAGAAGCCCAATACATAAACAAAATTGATGGTAAATAGGGCATTGACCTCTGGGATATGACTGAACCTCACTAAATCCTTGAAAGGGTTCGGGAAAAGATCACGCGTCGTTGATTTCTCCACTAACGATTCTTTCAAATACAACCAGGCCATTAGAAAATTCACACCTGCTAAAACAGCCGCGAAATACCCCACTCCAGATACACCGTAATACTCGTTGATTACCCCACCAATGGATGGTCCAAAGATGAATCCTAAACCGAAGGCAGCACCAATAAATCCGAAGGCCTTCGTACGTTGATCTTGCGGAACAACATCACTGATGTAAGCCTGTGCCACACTCAAATTGGCAGCACCAAAACCCTTTAATAATCTCGTCGCAAAGAGTAGCCATAGCACAGTGGCATTGGCAAAGAGTACGTAGGCAACCACCATAATTGCGATACTAATCAGCATGATGGGGCGACGACCGTACTTATCGCTCAATCCACCCCAGAAACTGGCAAAGATGAATTGCATGATACTAAAAGAAGTCCCCAACAATCCCACCATGGCATCCGTGGCCCCCAAAGTCTTAGCATATGTAGGCAGGATAGGAATAATCAAGCCAAAACCCATGAGGTCGAGGAATATGGTCAAGAATAATACTGCTAAGGCTTTATTTTTCATCCGAGAGACTTGCAGTTAGGGACTCTACTTTCAGCCCTTTTGAACTCAAGCGATACGAATGTAATTCTTTTGCCAACCAAACGGAATCGAACCACTCCAAAGCCTCCTTTTTGAACTGCCTAAAGTCCCGGTATCGCGCACTAAAATGCCCTAAAAGTAAATGTGTAGCTCCAGCCTCCTTAGCCACAATAGCTGCTTCCTTAGCCGTACTGTGCATCGTCTCCTGTGCACGTTTGGCCTTGTCCTCACAGAAGGTACTTTCATGGTACAATAGGTCCACACCTTGAATATAGGTCGCCGTATCAGGTGTGTACATCGTATCAGAGGCAAAGGCATAGCGCAACGGAGCTGGTGGGTCGAAGGTGAGCTCTTTATTAGGGACCAATTGGCCCTCCTCACTCGTCCAATCCTTGCCGTCCTTGATCCAATGGTAATCACATACCGGTACCCCATAGGCGTCAGCCACAGGCTTGTTGAGCTTGCGCGCCTGATCTTTCTCCTCAAATAAAAAACCTGTCGTCGCAATACGGTGCTTGAGCGGAAAGCTCGAAATAATATAATCATCGGTCTCCAACAAAATCTGCGGCACCTTGTGCTGCGTCACTGCAAAATGAATGGAGTAAGAGGTGAAGGTACCTGATGCGCGGAATTGGGCCAAGATTAAGTCCTTTAACTTCGGCGGACCATAGACGGTCAATGGCGTTGTACGGCCCAGCAAATGAAAGCTACTCAACAACCCCACTAAACCAAAGAAATGATCGCCGTGAAGGTGTGAAATGAAAATGTGATTGATACGGGAAAACTTGATTTTACTGCGCCGCAATTGCTTCTGAGCACCTTCCCCACAATCGATGAGAAAATAGTGTTCACGCATCTTCAAGAGTTGCGAGGTCGTGTATTGGTTTGACGTTGGGGTGGCACTTGCTGCACCAATGACTACCAATTCCAGTGCCATTATTCCTTATTCAATTTGCG
>DMCR01000184.1 GCA_003445735.1 Cryomorphaceae bacterium | reverse complement strand
GTCTGGTAAAGTAGAACGCCGAGCCATCGGGAGTTAATGCAGCTAAGTACTCGTCCCAACGCGTATTCACATTGCGAGCAGGCTTGGGATCGTAAGGCACAGGACTATTGAAAAAGCTCTGCTTGATGTTTATCTCTGCCAACATTGCCTCCGCCTCTTTGTCATAGGCATATTCTCTATCCTCACGAGCGAGCCACTGCTTTAGATATCTCTTGGCTTCTTCAAGACTTCCACCTTCAATAGCCAATGTGCCTATCATGAATAGGAGTTCTGGTTTGTAGCCAGGACAGCGTTGAACCAATTGTTTCCAACTGGCTTCAGCAATTTGAATCCTCCCGATACGGATGCTCAATTCCCCCCTGAGATATAGCGCATGTTGGTCGTTTTCGTTTTGGCGTAAGGCAGCGCCAATGTAGACTTGGGCATTTGGGTAGTCGCCCATATTTATGGCACGAAGGCCCTTCTCAATTTCTCTGGTAGGGCTTTTATGGTCGCCACCGCAATAGGTACCTAAAGTCACTTTAACGGGTTGAGCTTGGAGCTCAAGGCCAATAAGTATGAACGCGAGGCTGAGGATGTGGCGCATTATAAATCCTCTTGATCCACAACGTGGAACTTATCTTCTGTTAAGGCAATAATGGTACTTACCGAGGCATCACCCGTGAGGTTGAGCACAGTACGTACCATATCAATGATTCGGTCTACTGGGAAAATGATGGCAATCCACGCCGGATTAAGTCCCACACTTTCAAGAATAGGTATAAGCATGATCATTCCTGCCGAGGGAACTGATGCCGCACCGATAGATGCCAGAGTTGCTGTGAAGATTATGGTAGCTTGCTGAGCAAGGGTGAGGTCGATCATGTGGAATTGGGCCATAAAAATCACTGCAACCGTCTGGTATAACGCTGTACCGTCCATATTTATTGTCGCTCCTACGGGCAAAACAAATGAGCCTATTTCCTCATCAACACCGAGGTTATCGCGCACACAGTCCATAGTCACGGGCAAGGTGGCCGCAGTTGAGGAGGTGGAGAATGCGAGCAGCTGCGCTGGACGAATGCCGCGCATGAAATAGCCCCAGCTTTTCATGTAGCCCATACCCGTCTTTTTGTTGATTAAATAGGCCAAAACAGTCGGATAAAGCACCAAAATCATGAACAACAATCCGAAGATGGTATACCCAGTGTAGGCGCCGAGGGCTTTGAAAATTTCAACTAATCGGCCCGGCTCATCCCCGGCCATTGCCGCAAGTTTCCCAGCTAAAAGTGCAAAGACAAAAATAGGCGCTCCCTTCATAACGACATCTACCATCTTGATGAAGATATCTGATAAGCCATTCATCAAGTTCGCTACAGGCGCCATTTGGGTGTCAGGCAACATCACCAAAACGATACCAAAAAAGATAGCAAAGAAGATTACCTGCAGCATAAGACTATTGTTAAACGATAAGAAGATATTAGACGGTACCATATCTACGAAGAATTGGAGCGGGCCGTCGTTCTTGGCACTCTGAACCGCATTGGCTTTGGCCACTTTGGCATTGAGTTCCTCATTGTTAAGCTGCTCTGCCAATGCCGCTTGGGCATCAGACATATAGACTTGCATGGCAGGATCCGAGAGTAATCGAAGATCATCAAAGAATTCTACCCCTTCCGTATCGTTAACCCATAATTCGTAAGCCACGCGGTTGATCTGAAGTTGTTCCTCTGAGGTTTGCTTTCCTGGGTTGAAGGTATTTGCGATCACCATACCCATCGAAGCTGCCAAAACAGTAGATCCGATGTAGAGCAAGAGGGTCTTCACTCCCATGCGTCCAAGCGTCGCAGTATCACTCAAGTTCCCAATTCCCGCGATAATCGAAAAGAGCACCAAAGGAATAGCAATAAGTTTCAGTAGGTTGATGAAAATCGTTCCGAAAGGAGCAATCCAGTCTAAGGTAAATTCACTCCAGCCCATGGTTGAACTAAGCAACGCCCAAAGAATCCCAAGAATTAACCCAATAATGATCTGAACAGGTAAAGAAGGTTTTTTCATCGAGTGTATTTCAAGTTTCGTAAGTAATGGTCAGCCAAAACCAGCTGAATCATGGCTTCAACAATAGGCACGGCACGCGGTACCACACAAGGATCATGGCGCCCTTTAGCAGCCAACACTGCCGTTTTACCGTCCTTATCGACAGTTTGTTGTTCTTTTCCTATGGTGGCCACCGGCTTAAAGGCGACGCGAACCTCGATGGGGGCGCCGTTACTCAATCCACCAACTACCCCGCCGGCATTGTTGGTTGCCGTTGTAAAATCTTCAGTAATGGCATCGTTGTGAGCACTGCCGCGCATTGCAGCCGCTGCAAAGCCTGAACCGATCTCAAAACCCTTGACTGCATTGATACTCATGAGCGCCTTAGCAAGGTCCGCTTGTAGCTTATCAAAAACAGGTTCGCCTAAACCTACCGGTACTCCTGATGCGACAGCGGTAATCACACCGCCTGTACTGTCTTTTTCAGCGCGGCATTCCTCAATATAAGCCTCCATTTTTACTGCTGTCTCTGGGTGAGGACATCGCGTTGGGTGGGCGTCTACACCGGCAAGATCTAATTCTGAAAAAGGGACTTGTAGGGCAACAGGACCTACCGCACTTACCCAGGCTTTCACGCTTACCTGCGGTATAATTTGGGCGGCTAAAGCACCGGCAACTACTCGGCAAGCCGTTTCACGAGCACTAGAGCGACCGCCACCTCTGTAATCGCGGTGGCTGTATTTCGCATCGTAGGTGAAATCTGCGTGTGAAGGGCGGTAAACATCCTTCAATTGACCATAATCTTTGCTTCGCTGGTCCTTGTTCGGAATGGAAAATGCAATGGGTGTCCCTGTTGTCTTTCCCTCAAACAAACCGCTGTGGAAGGTGACTTTGTCATCTTCATTGCGCTCTGTAGTCAAATGACTCTGCCCTGGACGTCGTCGGTCTAAAGCAAGCTGCACAATGTCTAGATCGATACTTACCCCTGCAGGCATACCGTCTAAAACTCCACCAATCAGGGTGCCGTGGCTCTCGCCATAGGTGGTCAGTACTAAAGATTGTCCTATTGTATTTCCGGGCATGGCACTAAAGTAGGAAACTATAGCGCATTCTCCGTAATATTGAAGCATGAACCTGAAGCTTATTCACATAAAATCCTTAGGCGGTATTCATCCGGAAGGAACAAGGTGGTTACGCGGGTCAGATCTGGGCCTCTTCCCCTCCCTCGAAAACGCCTATCTCACCATCATCGACGGCAAGATCTCTGATTTCGGGCCTATGACCCATTGCCCGCAAGATGACCTGCCTACGCACGATTGCTCGGATCGACACGTGCTACCAGCCTTCGTAGATTCTCACAGCCACCTGGTCTATGCCGGAACACGTGAAGAGGAATTCAATCTTCGACTCAAAGGCGCCAGCTATGAAGAAATCGCTGCAGCAGGTGGCGGTATTCTCAACAGCGCAGCCAAAGTGGGCACCTCTACCGTTGATCAGCTCGTGAGCCAAGCTAAATTCCGCTTGGAGAACCTCATCGACTGCGGTACAGGTACTTTGGAAGTAAAAAGCGGCTATGGTTTGGACCCCGAGAACGAATTAAAGCTTTTGCGTGCCATCAAGGCGCTAAATAGCCAAAGCCGTGCTACCCTAGTCCCTACTTTCTTAGCTGCTCACGCCCTTCCTGCTTGGGCCAAAGCGCAAGGCATGAACGATGCCAGCTACACTAAATATATGTTAGACGAGTGTCTTCCTACTGCACAAAAAGAGGGCCTCGCACTATTCTTAGACGGCTTTATTGAGCGCGACTATTTCAA
>DMCR01000163.1 GCA_003445735.1 Cryomorphaceae bacterium | reverse complement strand
CTATAACCTTGTAGAACTATGTTTTCAGCAAGGACAACGCGGTGTTCCAATCGATGAGGAGTTTGCACAAAACGTCTTGAGCAATGCCCAGATTCGCTACGACAAAGGTGGTGATGAGCATTACAACGTCATTTCAGCCTTCATTAAATCGATTCGAGGCTCAGATCCACAGGCAGCGATATATTACCTAGCCCGAATGATTGAAGGTGGAGAAGATGTGAAATTTATTGCGCGCAGGTTAATCATTTCAGCCGCGGAAGATATTGGCCTGGCCAATCCAAATGCAATAATGCTCGCCAATGAAACCTTTAGCGCGGTGGAGCGCGTAGGCTGGCCTGAAAGCAGAATCATCTTAAGCCAGTGCACCATCTATTTGGCTACGTCACCGAAATCCAATAGCGCATATACAGCCATTGGCAAAGCACAAAAATTGGTTCAACAAACGGGAAATCTCGAAGTCCCGGATCACCTTAAGAATGCCTCGAGTGCGTTAGCCAAGGACTTAGGCCATGGTAAAGGGTATTTGTATCCACACGATCATCCAGGAGGTTTTGTACCTCAAGAATACTTGCCCAAAGAGGTTCAAGGAAGTGTATTGTGGTCTCCGGCATCAAACGCCAAAGAGCAACAGATCAGCGCCCAACAAAAGGCCATGTGGAAAAATAAATACGAAGATTAACGCAAGAGAACCTCGGTGCGTCTGTTCAAGGCTCTTCCCGCTTCTGTGTCGTTTGAAGCAACAGGCTTATCCATTCCTCGGCCTTCCGAGGTGAGTCTATTTGAATCAATACCGTGCTGTACCAACCAACTCAGTACTGCCCCCGCTCTAGCCTCGCTTAGTCTTTGATTGTAGGCCCGTCCTCCTTGGTTGTCAGTGTGTCCAATTATGGTGGCGTTCAAGTCTGAATTGTCCTTAAGCATCTGTAATAGCGCCGCGAGTTCCTTTTCACTTTCAGGCAATAAGTTACTTTGGTCCAATTCGAACAAAATGTTTCGTAACGCGAAAACCTTGCCTGAAGCAATTGGAATGAGCTTGATGGTGGCCACCTTGCTCCCATGCAATGGTCTGGCGATGTAGTCCAGCTGAGAAATAACACCTGAATACGGCAAGTATCCTTTGTGATATACCGATAATCGCACTTCTCCACCATCGGTCATTAAACGGACCATTCCAGTATTCTTGGCGCTGGTGCCAGAATAGAATTGGACTCCATCAAGATTAAAGAGCTGCACAAATGCATCACCTATTGGACGCAGTGTCAAACTGTCCACTATCACGAGATCGTAGTTATCTCTATTCTCCGGCTGAAGGTGCTTTGGCAAATCAAACCTATATAGGTCTAAAGAGCTGAGTCCATCATAACTGGGCACAATAGCTTCACCTCGATCGGAAGCGAGGTATCCAAACTTGCCACTCTTATCAATAACTAGAGAAAATTCCTCTCCGAAACTATTGAATGGGAACCCAAGGTTAATGGGATCCGACCAAGTGGAATCGTTGATACGGGTAGACTTAAAGAAATCCGATGCACCCAAAGAAGGACTGCGCTCAGATAGAAAATACAAGGTCTTCCCGTCAAAGTGCATGAATGGGCAACTCTCCCTATCGCTGCCATTGATATTAGAAGGGAGCTTTTGTGCTTTGGACCAATTCCCTTTATCATCCTTAGTAGACACAAAAATATCCCGGTCTGTTTCCATGGGATTACTCGCCCGAACAAAGTAGATCGTGCGACCATCTGGGCCTAGACTCGGTTGACTCTCCCACCTACCCGTATTAATCATTCCTGGAAGCGGCTTCGGGATTTCCCATCCATAGTTTGGATTCCAATGGCTGTAGTACAAATCGCAACTGCCTGCACCGTCCGGGCGATCACAAACGGTGAGCACCATGAATTGGCCATCTGGGCTTATACACGCAGCGCCCTCATTCAGACGAGAATTCAGATTACCTGCAAGCGGCACCCCGTACTTTGAGATGCCATCAAGCGCAGCTTCAAAGAGGTTTTCATCGGTTGGTTTGCTTCCCGAAATGAATCTGTGGGTATAGATGAGATGCTCATTTCCCCCAGTGATGGTGGGGAAATATTCTAATTGTTCGGTAGAAAAACTCAGCTTCTCGATGTTGTAATCAAAATCCGATGCTACATATTTTTCATATTCCTCTTTGGCAAAGCGAAGGTTTTCTAATTCCAATTCCGCCTCCGCTCGACGCTCCCTCGACAACCTGGCTATCGCTAAGTAGTTCTCCCATTGTGCAATGCTCTCCTCCCAACGATATAAATATTTGTTGGCCAGACTCTTCTTCAAATACGTCGTAGAAATGGGATCAATGGCAAGACTCTCATCATAATATTCCAGGGCCAATTCATATTTGCCCTCGCGAAAGCTTTGGTCACCTGCGAATATAAAGGCTTGGTAATAGGTGCCTTTGCCCTTCTTCATACTCTTTTCCAAGTACTGCCAACCTTTGTCACTCTCGCCATTGCGGAAGGACTCCTTGGCATTTTGAAAGGCGTTAATGGCCGACTTTGGCTGAGCAAATGTGGATAAGCTCAGAAAAAGTAGTAGCGCAATTGCGTGATAAAATCGGACCATTAGAAGTACATTTGAAGTTCTACGAAGATATCTCATACCCATTGAAAACGACGAGAATTGCCATAACGGGGTCTCCTGCCACAGGAAAAACTACGTTAAGCCTTGCATTAGAGCAACATGGCTATCCCGTTTTCCACGAACAAGCCCGCGAAATCATTCAAAATTCATTGGACGAAGAGTCGGATTTAGTGCCTTGGAAAGACCTATTGGGCTTCACTCAACTCGTCTGGGACCTGCGCAATGAGCAGTACCACAATGCATTGTTAGAAAAAATTAATTTTTACGACCGCACTAATGTGGATGCCTACGCGTACCTTAATAAAGGAAACGCAGAACTTTCTGAGGATTGGAAGGCAGATTTACAGGAAATGCGATTTGAAAAAGTCTTTTTCTTGCCCGTTTGGCCGGAGATTCACAGTCTCGATAAGCAGCGCATGGAAACTCTTGAGGAGTGGTATGAAGTGGAAGGACACTTGAAGGCTGCTTATACTGAATTAGGGTATGAGTGTATTGAAGTCCCTCCAGCCTTGGTAGAAGAACGCGTTGCCTTTATTTTGGCACGTTTATGATCCTTCAACAGGCAAAACAAATACTAAAACAATATTGGGGTTATCCTGAATTTCGGGGATTACAGGGGGATATTATCTCTTCTGTTCTCTCGGGTAAACACACCATTGGATTACTCCCCACTGGCGGCGGTAAATCCATTTGCTATCAAGTCCCAGGATTAGCGTTGGACGGTATCACTATTGTTATCAGTCCCTTATTGGCACTAATGCAGGACCAATTACACGGTCTCACCAAGAGAAACATCAAAGCGTACCAATTCACCGGCTCCTATTCTCCAAGGCAATTAGACGAAGCCTTTAGGAATATTAAATTCGGCGGTTACAAATTTGTTTTCCTTGCACCTGAACGGCTTTCCAACACATTGTTTTTAGAATACCTACAGAATGCAGAGGTCAGTTTAATCGCCATTGACGAAGCCCACTGTATTTCGCAATGGGGATTTGATTTTCGTCCTTCATACCTGAATGTTCACCTACTCAGAGAACGATTTCCAAATATTCCGGTCTTAGCACTGACCGCATCCGCAACTGATCGGGTCAAAAAGGATTTAGCCGAGCAGCTTCAAATTCCGGACGCCACGATGTATGAAGGCAGTGTGCGCCGGGACAACTTGCAGCTTGAAAAACGCCTCACACCCAATAAAGACAAGCAGCTATTGCGATTATTGGGGCGCTTGACCGGTACGGGGATTATTTATGCGAAGACCCGATCAAGTTGTGAATCCATTAGTCATTACATCAATGAAAATGGATTACACTCCACATTCTTTCACGCTGGTTTGGATTTAAAGGAAAAGAACGAACGCCAGGAACGTTGGCTTGACAATAAAGTCCCTATCATGGTCAGCACCACCGCGTTTGGAATGGGTATCGATAAAGCAGATGTGATGTGGGTCATTCATTGGGATGTGCCGGATACCATCGAAGGCTACTACCAAGAGGTTGGCCGTGGTGGTCGCGGGGGCCAATTATCTCAAGCGTACCTACTCTACAATCAGCAAGATTTCGCGCGCATTTCAAAAGGAATCACAGATCTTCCTAAACCCGAAGAT
>DMCR01000168.1:4148-20195 GCA_003445735.1 Cryomorphaceae bacterium | reverse complement strand
GCAATCAAACAATCAATTTCATTAACCGCAATTACGTGTGGAAGGGGTTGTTATTGAGTAAAGTGAAGGCATAGAATTAAAATAAATAACAACTCATAATAATAAGAGCGCCTTCCCCGGAAGGCGCTCTTTTTTTGTCTACATCATGAAGAATTTTCTCAACACCGTAAGAAATTCAGGTCCTATCAAAACAAGGGAATTGGTCCTCGTAGACCATACCATGGTCGATGCCTACGGGAATCTTACCCTATGGGCGTTGATGGATCACATGAATGGAGTGAAAAAAAAGCGTCTTGAAGCCTTGCAGCTCAGCGAGAAATGGAAGGAGAAAGTGGTGAACATTGATATAAAAATGTACAACGCCGCAGCGCTCAATGACCAATTAGCCATTGAAAGTTGCTTCGTAAAGAACGGCAAAAAAACCTTAGACCGAAAGATGTATGTAAGCCGCCAAAAGAAAGGCCAACCGGCCAAGCGCTTATGTAAGACCATATATACCGTAGCCATACATAGGTCGCGGTAAATCGCGGGGCCTGCTCTGTTTTTCGTGTGTGAGTGTTAGTGGTTATATCTCAGACAGGTCCCAACTAGGTTCCATACCTCGAACCTAAAAAAAGCCCGGCGCACGCGCCGGGCTTTTGTATTAAGAGTTCTTTAAACTAACCTTTTAAGGCCTCTAAGCGCTGTGTCAACAAGGCTATTTTACCTTCGGCATCCGCTTGCTTTTTGCGTTCAGAGGCAACGACAGCCTGAGGCGCATTAGAAACGAAGCGCTCATTGCTTAATTTTTTCTCGACGCTCTTCAAGAATCCTTGCGTGTAGGCCAATTCTTCTTCGAGCTTGGCAATTTCGTCATCAACGTTCACGAAGGCATCGGCCGGGATGGTATAATTGATCCCACCGACCACAAAGCTGAACGCCGATTTCTTCACTTCGCTTACGGTTGCGATGACCTCAACATTGGCAAGCTTCATGATGAGTGAATCAAAGGCTACATCATGCGCCGTACCCTCGGCAATCTCAATGGTTAACACCTCTTTCGGAGCAATTCCATTTTCATTGCGTACGGTACGAACACCGCTTACTACCTCAGCGAAGTGTGCATGTGATTTTAGGATTGCCTGATCTTCCACTTTGAGGATAGGCCAAGCGGCAAAGTTGATGGTCTCCCCTGCTCCACGCTGTGCAAGATTCTGCCACAATTCTTCCGTAATGAACGGCATGAATGGGTGCATGATTTCCAACAGTGTGTTGAAGATTGATTTGGTAGCCTCCAACGCTTCGGCTGAGATTTGCTCGCCCTTCGCAGGCTTCACCATTTCTAGATACCACGAACAGAAATCGTCCCAAACCAGCTTGTAGGTCGTCATCAACGCCTCAGACAATCTGTATTTTTCAAAGCTGGTTTCTAACGATACTAGAGCTTCACCAATGCGATTGCGCATCCATTGAACCGAAAGTGATTCCGAAGCGCTCATGCCCTGGGCATCAGCTTCCCACATGCCTACCAATCTGAAAGCATTCCACACTTTATTTGCAAAGAAAGAACCTTGAGAACAGAGGTCTTCATCAAACAATAGATCGTTTCCTGCAGGAGCAGTCATGAGCATACCTACACGGACACCGTCGGCACCGTATTTATCGATTAATTCTAGCGGATCCGGACTATTGCCGAGGGATTTCGACATCTTACGACGCTTTTTATCACGAACCATGCCGGTGAAGTATACATCCTTGAACGGGCGTTTTCCTTTGAACTCATACCCTGCCATGATCATACGGGCTACCCAGAAGAAGATGATATCCTGTCCGGTAACGAGTGTATTGGTTGGGTAGAAATAATCTTCCTCTTCCTGGTTTCCAGAGAATACGCTGTACGGCCATAACCATGAACTAAACCATGTATCCATGACATCTTCGTCTTGTCGTACAGCATCATTACCAAGGGCTGCAACGGCTTCTTCTTTGGTCTTGCACACGGCTACATTGCCCTCTGAATCGTACCAAGCTGGTATGCGGTGTCCCCACCAAAGCTGACGTGAAATACACCAATCCTTGATGTTCTCCATCCAGTAGAGATACGTCTTTTCAGCGTGCGGAGGATGTAAGGTGATGTCCTTTGATTTCACTCCATCAATGGCCGGCTTGGCCAAATCTGGCATCTTCAAGAACCACTGCATACTCAAGCGCGGCTCAATCACTGCATCGGTACGCTCACTGCGTCCGACTTTATTTCTAAGATCTTTGGTCTCGACCAACAGACCTGCCTCTTCAAGAGCTTTGGCTACTTTTTTGCGTGCATCGAATCGATCCAAACCGGCAAATTCACCACCGTGCTTATTCAGTGCAGCATGTTGATCGAATACATCGATGACTTCCAAATTATGCTTCTCGCCCAACATTTGGTCATTACTATCATGTGCTGGCGTCACCTTCAGTGCTCCCGTACCAAACTCGATATCCACGTATTCGTCGAAAATAATCGGCACTGCGCGCCCTAGTAGAGGAACGATGGCCTTCTTGCCTTTCAAATGCTGATAGCGCTCGTCTTCAGGATTCACACAAACCGCAGTATCGCCAAAAATAGTTTCAGGACGCGTCGTTGCTACTTGCAAGGCCTCGTCGGATCCTTCAATCTTGTAAGTCATGTAGTACAGACGGCTGTTCTCTTCCTTGTGGATGACTTCCTCGTCCGACACTGCTGTTAGTGCTACTGGATCCCAATTCACCATGCGCAGACCGCGGTAGATCATGCCTTTTTGGTGCAGGTCTATGAAAACATCAATTACTTGCTCGCTGCGCACTTCGTCCAAAGTAAATGCCGTACGGTCCCAATCGCATGATGCCCCGAGTCGGCGTAACTGCTTTAGAATGATACCGCCGTATTCATCGGTCCAATCCCATGCGTGTTTCATGAAATCCTCGCGCGATAAACTTGACTTTTTAATGCCCTGTTCGCGAAGGCGCTTTACCACCTTGGCTTCAGTTGCAATAGAAGCATGGTCGGTACCCGGTACCCAACAAGCGTTTAAACCAAGCATACGAGCACGGCGAATTAGAACGTCCTGAACCGTATTGTTCAGCATGTGTCCCATGTGGAGTACACCCGTGACGTTAGGCGGCGGAATTACAATTGTATACGGCTCTTTATCAGATACTTCGGCATGAAAGTACTTGTTGTCCAACCAGTGACTGTACCACTTAGGTTCAATTTCTCCTGGGGTGTATTTTCCAATTTCGCGCATTGCAAGTCATGGTTTAAAGCGTAAAAATACATTCCTTATATGACCAATTGGGCACTAAGACTAAGAGATTGTTAAATTCCTTTGAATAGCTCGGCAAGAATCCTACATTTGAACTACTAAGATTTAAATGCTTTAGTCTAATGAAAAAATTATTCCTTACCCTATTCGTTGCACTCTTCGGTTTTGCAGCTCAAGCACAAGAAGCGACAATCTTGACGCCGGACAATGACGGTGCTAAGATCACTTTCGACAATAAAGTCATCAACTACGGAAAAGTAGATAAAGGCACCAACGGTACTCGTGTATTCAAGTTCAAGAACGAAGGAAGTGAGCCTTTGGTCCTAAACTCTGTACGCGCTTCTTGTGGATGTACTACACCTAAGTGGACTCGTGAGCCTATTGCCCCAGGTGGAGAAGGCGAGATCCAGGTGAAGTACGACACCAACCGCATGGGTAATTTCCACAAAACAGTTACTGTACAGTCAAATGCGACGAATCAAACCGTGGTTTTGACCATCAAAGGACAGGTAATGAACCCTAAAGCCCAGGAAACTATTCCAGAGAAAAAAGGCGGTAGTGTTATTGCGAAATAACATCCCGAACATTACTCACGGATATCCAAGAAAGCCCTGTATTTTTGCAGGGCTTTTTGCATTAAAGACGACCCAAGTATGCCAAAGATTTCAGTCAAAGGCGGACTCATGCCTTCAAGCCCAATTCGCAAACTAGTTCCATATGCCGAACAAGCAGAGCGCAATGGCAACAAAGTATATTACCTGAACATTGGACAACCCGATATTCAAACCCCTATGGAAGCGCAGCGCGCCATCAAGGAAGCTGATATACCAGTTTTGGCCTACAGCCACAGCGCGGGATTTGCTTCGTTGAGAGAGGGACTGTCAAAATACTACCACGGGAAGAATCTTCCGGTACAAACCGATGATATCATAGTAACCACCGGTGGCTCTGAAGCCCTGTTGTTCACATTTGGATCGGCCATGGACGAAGGCGATCAGGTCATCATTCCCGAACCGTTCTACGCCAACTACAATGGTTTTGCTACCGCTAGCGGAGTCAAAGTAGTTCCCGTTGAATCTTCTATCGAAACCGGATTTGCCTTGCCTGCAGTAGCTGCCTTCGAGGCCGCTATTACCCCAAAGACAAAGGGGGTCTTGATCTGTAACCCCGGTAACCCAACTGGGTATTTGTACAGCAAAGAAGAATTAGAACAACTTCGCGATATCGTGCTGCGTCATGATCTTTTCTTGATTGCGGACGAAGTGTACCGCGAATTCACCTACGACGGTGAGCCGCACCACAGCGTACTTGCCATTAAAGGCTTGGAAGAACATGCCATTGTTGTAGATAGCTTCTCCAAGCGCTACAGTATGTGTGGCGCGCGTATTGGCTGCTTGGTCAGCAAGAACAAGGAATTTTTGGCTACTGCTATGAAATTCGCGCAAGCGAGATTGTCGCCGCCGACCTATGCACAAATTGCTAGTGAAGCTGCGTTGAAAACTCCACAGAGTTATTTCGACGAAGTAAATGCAGAGTATGTTGAGCGTCGCAATGTTTTGGTAGATGGCTTGAATAGTATTGATGGGGTCTTTTGTCCTAAGCCAAAAGGAGCCTTTTATGCTGTGGCCTCGTTCCCTGTAGAAAGCGCGGAACACTTTGCGCAATGGTTGCTCAGTGATTTTAACCATGAAGGTAAAACACTAATGATGGCCCCAGCGGCCGGATTCTATGCTAAGCAAGAATTGGGCGTAAATCAAGCTCGCCTTGCCTATGTTTTAAATACGGAGGCATTGACGGATTGTATTGCTATCTTGAAAGCAGCATTAGAGGTGTATCCACACAGCACCCGATAAAACCTATAAACCGTGATTGTACAACTCAATCAAAGCTTAGTCAAACACAACACCTTCGGCATTAACCAAAAGGCGACACGTCTTATTTGGGCACATAGCGCAGACGATATAAGTGCTTATGTAAAACACCACGGCGAGCCTGCCTTGGTTCTAGGCGGCGGTTCGAACATGCTGCTCACCCAAGATATCGAAGGTGATGTACTCAAGGTTGATATCCATGGAAGACGTGTTGTTTTTGAAAACGATGAAGTGGTCCATATTCGATTTGGTGCTGGGGAGAATTGGCATGAGGTTGTATTATGGACCCTCATGCAAGGATTAGGAGGACTTGAAAATCTCAGCTTAATTCCTGGGAATTGCGGTACAGCTCCAGTTCAGAATATTGGCGCCTATGGCGTGGAGTTGAAAGACGTTTTTATAAACTGTGAGGGTGTCTTGGTTGAAAACGGTGCATTCTTCACACTATCAAAAGAGGAAGCTAAATTCGGTTACCGCGACAGTATTTTCAAAAACGAATGGAAGGGCAAAGCGATTATCACTCGCATGACCCTGGCGCTCACGAAAAAGAATCACAAACTTCGCACGGATTACGGCTCCATTCAAGCTGAGCTCGAAGCACGAGGCATTACAGATCCTAATCCAAAACAAATCAGCGATGCGGTCATCAGAATTCGCAGGAGTAAACTTCCAGATCCGGCAGAAATAGGAAATAGCGGTTCGTTCTTTAAAAATCCGGTGGTTTCGAAGGAGCTTGCGGATACCTTAGCAGCGCGCTATCCGGACATGCCCTCCTACCCGGCACCAAACGGGATTAAACTATCAGCAGGATGGCTCATCGATACAGCAGGCTGGAAAGGCTATCGCAGTGGTGATGCTGGAATCCATACAAAGCAAGCACTCGTGTTGGTCAATTATGGTGAAGCCAGCGGGGTGGAATTATTAGAATTGGCCAATAAAATCATTGACGATGTCCAACAGCGCTTTGGCATCATTTTGCACCCCGAAGTAAATCTTATATAATGCCAAGCGTTGCGTTCCATACCCTTGGTTGTAAGCTGAATTTCGCGGAAACCTCGACCATTGCCAAAGACATGGTTGAAGGCGGTTTTGAGCGCGTAGAGTTCAAGGATCCAGCGGACGTATACCTCATCAATACTTGTTCAGTCACAGAAAACGCAGACCGTGAGACCCGCAATATTATCGGCCGAGCCTTGCGTGCGAATCCCGATGGTTTTATTGTGGTCGTAGGGTGTTATGCTCAATTAAAACCGGAGCAAATCATGGAGCTCCCAGGCGTTGATCTTGTTCTCGGAGCCACTGAAAAATTCAATGTGCGCCAGTTTTTGAGTGCCCTGGAGAAAACCAAAGGAGATGCGGAAGTGCACAGCTGCGAGATTGAAGATGCAAACACCTTCGTATCAAGCTATAGCACAGGTGATCGCACGCGTGCCTTTTTGAAAGTACAAGACGGTTGTGATTACAAATGCACCTACTGTACTATTCCCTTGGCTCGCGGTATTTCTAGAAGCGATACCCTGGAAAATGTAGTGGCCAAGGCACAAGAAATTGCCGAAGCCGGTATCCCAGAAATTGTGCTCACCGGAGTGAACGTTGGAGATTATGGCAAGGGGGAATTTGGAAATAAGAAACATGAAAGCACCTTTTTAGAATTGGTCCAAGCATTAGATGCCCAAGTCCCTGTGGAACGTATGCGTATTTCCAGTATTGAACCGAATTTACTGCGCGACGAGATCATCACTTTTACTGCGCAAAGTCAAAAGTTCGTCCCACATTTCCACCTTCCCCTTCAAAGCGGTTCAGATGCCATTTTAAAGCTGATGAAGCGTCGTTATATGACCTCTTTGTACCGCAAACGTGTGGCTGAAGTCAAAGCTGCGGATCCCGATACTTGCATCGGTGTGGACGTCATTGTAGGATTCCCTGGTGAAACAGATGAGCGGTTCGCAGAGACCTACAACCTCTTGAATCAGCTCGACATAAGCTACTTGCACGTATTTACCTTTAGCGAGCGCGAAAACACCTTGGCCGCGAGTATGGACGGCATGGTTCCTATTCCTGAGCGTAAGCGACGGAACAAAATGCTTCGCATCCTCAGTGAAAAGAAGAAACGCGCCTTTTATGAGAGCCAATTAGGACTAAAACGCCCCGTTCTTTTCGAAGCCGAAAACAAAGAAGGATTCATGTTGGGGTACACCGATAATTATGTACGTGTAAAGACCTATTGGAATCCAGAATGGGCAAATACCACTAAATCATTGAAATTAGATAACATAGGTCCGGATGGAATTGTTATTTTAGAAGTACCTAAACATGCCAACTATGTCAGTGATTTTTCTAGAATTTAGACCACTTTGCAGTGAAAAAGAGTTCTCCCAGTACTGGAGAAGCCTGCGAAATCGTCACAAAAAAGAAGGCCTGATCATGCAAAGCGACCTTTTCAAGGTAAGAGAAGGATTGTTCTTAGGCCAAGTTGAATTTGAAAACACACAACGATCCAATGTGCTGTCTTATTACGACTCAAAGGAGTCTAAATCCGACACTTTACAAGGTATGTGCAAGAGCATACGAATGATTTATACTGCAATAAGAGTACAATGATCGACCTTCCTGACCTACGCCCCCAGGTTGAAGATATTGCCCGAGCAGCGGGCCACTTTTTAAAAATACAACAAGCCACCTTCTCTCAGGAGCGTGTATCCCTCAAGAGTTTAAATGCATTAGTTAGTGATGTAGATGAAAATGCAGAAGAGCTCATTGTTTCTGCTCTTAATAGCCTATTGCCTGAGGCAGGCTTCCTCACTGAAGAAGGCACCGTCCACCAAAATACCAATACGAATTACTACTGGGTTATCGATCCGCTTGACGGCACAACAAACTTCGTTCATGGCCTTCCTATTTTTAGTGTGAGTATTGCTCTTATGCATCAAGACGAACCCGTTTTGGGCGTGGTGTATGAAGTTGGCATGGACGAATGCTTCAGCGCAATCAAGGGTGGCGGCACCACCTTGAATGGCAATCGAGTTCGTACTTCAACAACAACGGAACTTAAAGATTCCTTACTGGCTACGGGATTCCCCTATTACGATTTTTCTGGTGTGGCAGGATTTCAAAGGACATTGGAATACTTCTATCCTAAAACACGCGGTATCCGTCGTATTGGTACTGCAGCAGTAGACCTTGCCTATACAGCTTGCGGTAGATTTGAAGGGTATTTCGAATACGGACTGAGCCCTTGGGATGTAGCGGCAGGTATCTTACTAGTGCGCGAAGCGGGAGGTCAAGTTTGTGATTACCAAGGTGATAATGCACCCATTGATTCAAAAAGCATCATTGCTGCGAACAAAGGCGTCTTTGACGATGTTCTAAAAGTAATACAACACAACATTAGTAATGGCTGAAGCGCGCGTATGGGTCCTTCCAGGAATGGGAGCAGATTCTCGCATTTTTAAACAATTTGCTTTCCCTTGGCAAGCCACCTATCTTGAGTGGATCATGCCAGAGGAGGAAGAATCTGTTGCCTCATATGCCGACCGAATGTTGGACAGGCATCCTATCGGGGAGAATGATTTATTGCTTGGCCATAGCGTAGGCGGTATCATCGCTCAAGAGTGGGCTTCTCGTAACAAAGTTCAGCGAGTCGTCATTTTAAACTCTGTCCATTATCAAACTCCGCTGCGTCCCTTGTACCGCCGATTAGTGAAGGCAGGGATGTTGAAATGGGCACCGAAAGAGAGCATTCGTAAGTTCATTTTCTTCATGGCTAGACTGAATAGCCGACCAGAAGCAGAATTAGACCACGTTTTGGAAATGATGGAACAATTTCCGTCTGCCTATTACCGTTGGGTGCTCCAGGCAGTATTGAATTGGGAGCGACCAGCACCTCTTTGCCCGGTGGACAGCATCCGCGGAGATCATGATGTGGTCTTCCCTTTTGAGAATAAAAAAGCAGATCACGATTGGGTGCTAACTAATGCAACTCACTTGAGTTTCCAGACTCACACGGCACAAATTATAAAGTTGTTGAAAGAAGGTGTCGATCCTTTACTTTCCTAAACTTATCCGTGTATTTTTGAATACATGAAATTCATCTCAACTGCCATTCCACATTTGTACGAGATTGAACCCCGAATGTTCGGTGATCATCGAGGCTATTTCTTTGAAAGTTATAGTGATGAAGCCTTCCTTAAGGAAGGAATTCAAGTTGAGTTCAAGCAAGACAACGAAAGTTTTTCTAATGCCGGAGTATTGCGCGGCTTGCATTATCAGCGTCCGCCAATGGCACAGGGAAAACTCGTGCGCGTGCAACGCGGTAGCGTTTTGGATGTCGCCGTCGACTTGCGCAAAGGTTCTCCTACCTATGGCCAGCACCACAAGGTGGTATTGAGCGGGGAAAACAAAAAGATGATGTGGATACCCGCAGGCTTTGCGCACGGCTTTGTAACCTTGGAGGACCATACCGTGTTCTTATACAAATGTACCAACACCTACAGCCCAGAAGATGAGGGTAGTTTGTATTGGAATGATCAAGATTTAGGTATTGATTGGGGTATAATCAATCCGCAGCTCAGTGCAAAGGATACGGAAGGTCCATCATTCAAAGATTTTGAAACTCCATTTAGTTATGATGGGTAAGTGGTATTATGCAATCATCTGTGCCGCAGTGGGCGTGATGGCTATTCTTACATTCCCTAATGCCGTTAACGATGCTCCCCACCCTGCGGAAGTGCGTCCTAGTACAGTCAAGCCATTTGCCGTTCCTAACCAATTATATTTTGCCAACGAAGCCCTTCCATTGAATAGGTTAGACGTCCAAGAAAAATTGGACCGAGAAGTACTGGTGAATAGCTATTGGCAGAGTAACAACCTCTTAATGCTCAAGCGTTCGGTGAAATACTTCCCCATCATTGAGCCCATTCTCGAGAAAAACGGCATCCCAGATGATTTTAAATACTTGGCACTCATAGAAAGTGGGCTTCAAAATGTGGTCAGTCCAGCAGGTGCCGCGGGGTATTGGCAGATAATGAAAACTACGGGCAAAGAAAATGGCCTCATTATGAATCAAGATATTGACGAACGCTACCACATCGTCAAATCAACCGAAGTCGCCTGTGCTTATTTAAATAAAGCGTACGAGCGTTTTGGGAATTGGACTCTCGCAGCAGCCTCCTACAACATGGGCATGGCAGGAACAGAGCATCGATTGGAAGAACAACAGGTAGATAATTACTACGACCTGCTCTTGAACTCAGAAACTGCTCGCTATGTCTATCGCATTGCAGCTGTAAAATACATTCACGAGAACCTTAATGTATTTGGATATGTTTTTCATAAAGACCAGGGTTATAGACTACCAGCGATGGATACCTTTACGGTGGAAGGACCAGTAGAAAGTTGGATTCAATGGGCCAAAGATCATGACGCTACCTACCAGGTATTACGCGAGTACAATCCATGGATCCGAAACAATCATTGGACCTACGGCGCATTAGGGCAAACCAATACCCTTTGGTTACCGAAGAAATAATGAGTGAGAAAATTGAGGTATACGGTGCGCGATCTCACAACTTGCGCAATATAGACGTGGAAATTCCGCGTAATGCTCTTGTGGTCATCACCGGCCTCAGTGGCTCGGGAAAAAGCTCGCTCGCCTTTAATACCATTTACGCGGAAGGACAGCGTCGTTATATGGAGACTTTCAGTGCCTATGCACGTCAGTTTATTGGAAATATGGAACGTCCTGACGTCGATAAAATAGAGGGACTTTCACCGGTCATTTCCATTGAGCAAAAAACTACTTCAAGAAACCCTCGTTCGACCGTAGGTACGGTCACAGAGCTCAGTGATTTCTTGCGCCTCTTGTACGCACGTACTTCTACCGCCTATTCCTACAAGACTGGCGAAGCCATGATCAGCTATACAGACGCACAGATTATCGAGTTGATCTCTGAGCGCTTTGTAGGCAAGCGAGTAGCCGTTCTTGCGCCGGTGGTAAGGGCCAGAAAGGGACATTACCGAGAATTGTTCGAGCAAATTGTTCGTATGGGCTTCATTAGGGCCCGAGTAGATGGTGAAGTTGTTGAAGTGAGTAGCGGCTACAGACTAGACCGTTATAAAACGCATGATATTGAAATTGTGGTAGACCGCATTCGTGTGGCTGCTACGGCCGAGTCCCGCATAGCACAGAGTGTGGAAACTGCGATGGCACACGGGAAGGGTACTATTGCAGTGTTGGATTTGGAGAGCAACGAATTAGCCTATTTCTCAAGGCAATTGATGTGTCCTACGACCGGCATCGCCTATCAAGAACCAGAGCCTAATACCTTCTCTTTCAACAGTCCAAAAGGCGCCTGTCCACGATGCGACGGATTAGGAACCACAAAGGAGGTCAATCTCAGCAAGATTATTCCAGATCCGGCCATTTCCATACGCAAAGGTGGCATTAACCCTATCGGTGAGTACAAGAAGAATTGGATTTTTAACCAGTTAGAGATCATTGCCCTCAAACATGGGTTCTCCTTAGACGATGCCATTTCAAAAATCCCCGAGGCCGCGATGGAGATCATCATGAACGGCTCGAACGAGATTATGACGGTGGAGCACAAAGGCATTGGAGTCACAAAGGCATACAAGCTGAATTTCGAAGGCATTACAAACTTCATCCAGAACCAAAGCCGCGAAAGCAAGAGCCGCTCCATACAGCGTTGGGCAGACGATTACATGGACGATGTGACCTGTAACAGTTGTGGTGGAACAAGATTACGCAAGGAGAGCTTGCACTTCAAAATAGGCGGAAAAAGCATCGCCGATATTAGTACGCAAAGCCTTACTGCATTTGGACAGTGGGTGGATGCGCTTGAAAGAACCTACAGAGCAAAAGAATGGATCATAGCCGAGGAGATTGTAAAAGAGCTCAAGGCACGTACCAAATTCCTTTTAGACGTCGGTTTAGGCTACTTGAACCTCAACCGCAGCGCCCGAAGCCTTAGTGGTGGTGAAGCGCAACGCATACGTCTGGCTACGCAGATTGGTTCACAATTGGTTAATGTATTGTACATCCTTGATGAACCTTCTATTGGGCTGCATCAGCGTGATAATGCAAGATTGATCCAATCCTTGCAACAACTACGAGATATTGGCAATAGTATTCTGATTGTCGAGCACGACAAGGATATGATTGAAACAGCAGATTACATTCTAGATATTGGTCCGAAAGCCGGGCTACACGGTGGCGCCATCGTGGCTCAAGGAAAGCTAAAAGATATTCAAGCGTCAAACAGCCTCACTGCCCAATACCTGAATGGAAAGAAATCCATACCCATGCCGGCCGAAAGACGCAAGTCCACGAGAAGTATTGAATTATTTGGGGCCAATGGAAACAACCTACAAAATGTAGACCTTGAAATTCCATTGGGCGTCCTGACGTGTGTAACAGGAGTTAGTGGTAGCGGTAAATCCACCCTGATAAACGGTACACTCTATCCTATTCTCAACACTGCTATTTTCCGCGCACTGAATAAACCTCATCCTTACGAGCGCATTGAGGGTATAGAGCAGATTGATAAGATTATTGATATCGATCAGAGCCCTATTGGCCGTACACCGCGATCCAACTCTGCTACCTACACGGGTGTTTGGTCGGAGATTCGACAATTATTTGCGGGCTTACCGGAGAGCAAGGTCCGCGGCTATAAGCCTGGGCGATTCTCTTTTAACGTAAAAGGTGGTCGCTGCGAAACCTGCGAAGGGGCTGGTTTACGAACCATTGAAATGAATTTCCTTCCCGACGTGTACGTGCACTGTGAGTCTTGTCAGGGAAAGCGCTTCAATCGCGAAACCTTAGAGGTGCGTTATAAAGGTAAGAGTATTTCGGATGTACTGAACATGAGTATTGAGGATGCTCTGGTCTTCTTCGAACATGTACCAAAAATTCATCAGAAACTAAGCACATTGGTGGATGTAGGCCTAGGATACATCAGGTTAGGCCAGCCGAGTACCACGCTAAGCGGCGGAGAGGCGCAGCGCGTAAAATTGGCCACAGAACTCAGTAAGAAAGATACCGGAAATACCTTATACATCTTGGATGAGCCCACTACTGGGCTGCACTTTGAGGATGTACGTGTGCTTATGGAAGTCATACAGCGTTTAGTAAGCCACGGCAATAGCATCATCATTATCGAGCACAATATGGACGTGATTAAGCAAGCAGATCATATTGTGGACCTAGGACCAGAAGGCGGCTCGGGAGGAGGTCAAATCGTCGCTACGGGAACTCCCGAAGAAGTAGCGCAACATCCTGAAAGTATTACAGGCCAATTTCTTAAATTGGAATTATAACCTAAATCAGATCTTATGAACCACCAACCACGCAAATCTTGGACAGAAATCGAGAGCCACAATAGCTGGGGATTGTTCAAAGTCATGGCTGAGTTTGTCCATGGCTATGAAAACCTGAGTCGTATCGGACCCAGTGTCAGCATCTTTGGAAGCGCCCGCACAGATAAAACAGAACCCCAATACCTTCAGGCAGCGGAAGATATTGCTTTTAAATTAGCCCAACGCGGCTTTGGAGTAATCACAGGCGGGGGGCCTGGGATTATGGAGGCGGCAAACCGGGGGGCACAAAAGGGCAAAGGGCCATCTGTTGGTTTAAATATTGATTTGCCCTTCGAGCAGAGCTCCAACCCTCACATTGACCACGATAAGAACCTCAACTTTGATTATTTCTTCGCACGCAAGGTCATGTTCGTCAAATACAGCCAAGCCTTTGTGGTCATGCCCGGTGGATTTGGCACCTTGGATGAATTATTCGAAGCGGTCACGTTAATTCAGACCGGAAAAATCGACCGATTCCCCGTGATCCTAGTCGGTAAAGAATTTTGGGCTGGACTTAAGGATTGGGTTGAACACACGCTGAAGGCTTCGGGTAAAATTTCACCCAACGATACAGACCTCCTTCACATAGTAGATACACCAGAGGAAGTCCTCTCCATCATTGAAGACTTCTACCGCGAGAAAGGATATACGACTAATTTCTAAGGCATCAATATCAACGGGAAGCGACGGTATCCGTAATTCCCGTCCAATGCAAGGATGTAATGACCGTGCGGCAGTTGTGGTAATTGCACGCTACTGCCCATGCTATTTCCTTCATAGACGTTTATACCAGCGGAATTGAACAAAATAAATGCTGCATTCTCCGCCCCATTTAGGGTAAACTTCCCTTGGCTAGGGTTAGGCTGAATGACAATTGGTGCTTCTGCTTCTTCTCCTATGCCGACGTTGTTGATGTTGAGCAAAGCCACTCTGACCGTATCAAAAATGCCACCTACCCATTGGTATTGCTGGCGATGCGTCACAAACCCAGGCATACTCACTATCAAACTATCTTGAACCTGCAAGGGCGTACCAATATCCGCCAGACCGTCAATATTGCTCTCTACGACTTTCCCAAGCTTATCAAAGGAAATATTGACGTTGCTCATCGGTGCTTTGGTGATGCTATCGTATACCACAATGTGCAATCTTGATGCCTCTACATAGGTCGGCTCGAGCACCCACAACCCTTCTTCAATGTCGGAACAAATGATCAGGTCAGATTCAAAATAAGGATAGGCACCCCAATTCCCATAAAAACCACCGCCAGTGAAATTTGGAGAGGTATCAAAGTACCCCACTTCCACTAGTAACTCTGGGTGTTTCGCATCTACAATCTGAACACCTGCTGTATAATAGGAGGTTACCACCCATTGGCCAAGAACGTGAGCATTGTGTGGGCTGACTCCTGTATCTAATGAAGTTTGAATGCGGTCAAGTTCAGTAATGTTGCTCAAATCACTTACATCATAAGCACTGAGAAAGGCACCCGCCACCTCGTCCGTGCAGAACAGGGTGTTATTATCGTCTGAAATCCAAGTATTGTGTGTGAACGAGTTTGGCGTACCATGCGTCGCCAAGGTCAATAAAGAGTCCTTTTGGGTCACATCCACCACGACAAATTTTCCTGAATTTACCGCCGAACCCCAAAGTGTATCTCCACGTACCATTCCATCGTGCAAATAGTAATCATCATAAACACCCACCACCTTAGGATTCCAAGGATCGCTATTCAAATCCAAAATTAATGCACCACCATTCCCAATATTTGCTCCGAACAAATAGCAATAGCCGTTCTCATCGATATAAAGATTGTGCACTGTCTTCAACGTATCCCAAGCCCCAGCAGGATACTCTACCGGATAATTGATGTTTTTGTAGGTAGGAATCGAGTTGTCGACGCTGTCCATATCAATAATGAGCAAACCATGCTCCGGGATCTGGTTCCAAGCAAATGGGGTATCATGCACTACATAGGCATAGTTGCCCCATGTTTTCAAATCACGCCAAGTGCTATATGGACCTTGAATGAACTGCTTTTTCACGGGTGATGTCGCCATGCTGATGTCCACAATACTTACACCCGCAGTAGTTCCCACCAAGGCATACTCGATACCACTAGCCGAATCTGTATATCCCCAGATGTCATTATTGTCATTCAAATAGGTCAAATGACTCTTTTGAACAATATTGAAACTTTGTTGGGCAAAGGCACCAATGCAGGTTGAAAGACTAAGGCCGAGGAGTAGGGTCTTCATGTTAAAAATCTAAAGTGATCTGTGGCGCTTCATCGTCCTCACTATAAGAACCCTTGTTTTCCTTTGGAGGTTCAGATTTCGCATCCGATTCTTTTTTTTCATCTTTCTTCGATACCTCAGCAACCGACTCCTGCTTATCCCCTGTACTCTCAGCATCTTGAATGTCGACCTCCGGCTCCTCTACACTTGGTCCCTCAGGAGTGATTTCTGGCAACTCCTCTACGGCCACTTCTGGCTCATCAAGGGGCTCCAACCCTACAATCTTGTTTAAGGTATCGG
>DMCR01000168.1:0-3752 GCA_003445735.1 Cryomorphaceae bacterium | reverse complement strand
TTCAGGATCTTTCTGGGCACCTTTTTGTTTGCGGTACAACATCTCAATTCTCGGTAAAGAAGCATTGCTCAAATACACCAACTCACTTTTTGGGTGCGCAGTGATAACGTTTTCTTCCTTATCTCCGCCTTCCCAAAGGAATCGCTTAACAAAGTAGCGGCTTTTCTCACCATCAAAATACACTGCACTCAACGGACGATTCACTTCTAACTTTTCCAAGTAGATCATATCTGGATCGAAATGCAAAGTCAGCTCTGGCACCGCTACTTTCAGTGCACCATTCTTCTCTGCAATAAGGATACGGTCCTCTCCTTTAAATGAGCCAATTAACCTTCCTCGTTCATCGCTATTCAATCGCTGTACAGTTTCATCAAACCACACCTTACGTGCTTCTAGAGTACTCTCTCCGCGCTCCTTAAGCTCCACGCGTTTTACAGAAAATTTCGTAGCAATATTTCCTTTGGAGCCACGTCCCTTAACAGCAATTTCACTGAAGTCGAGGTCGAATTTGAGTTTTTTAAGCTTGGCCAATTGTCTCAACAATACTGTCACTACCTCAGCTTCCCCGTTCGGATTCGCCGTGAAGTACAGCAACTTTGAGCCCTTATTTCCTTGACTGATATCGTATTCGCGATCTCGGGTAATGCTGGTCACACTGAAGCGCTTCACATAACTGACTTTAGATGCGCCGTCTAGGTATATAACATTATAAACCGTGCGGTCGTCGCCCTTCTTCCACACCGCTACATATTCGATGTCTTTGCCAAAAAAGGATTTATCCTTGACCTTACTCACGCTATACTTACCATCTTTACGGAACACGATGATGTCGTCGATATCCGAACAATCACAAACGTATTCGTCGCGTCTCATGCCGTAGCCCACGAAACCCTCTTCGCGGTTCATATACAACTTCTGGTTGCGGATCACCACTTTAGCAGCTTCCACACTATCGAAGGTGGCAATCTCTGTTCTGCGCGCGCGGCCTTTTCCAAATTTCTCTTTGAGATCTTTGAAGTAGTTGATCGCAAACTCCGTCAAGTGCGCCAAATCATGCTTGACCTCATCAATCTTACCTTCAAGCTCGAGAATCTTATCGTTAGCCTTGTTGCTGTCAAACTTAGAAATGCGTTTGATCTTAATTTCAGTCAATCTTACGATATCCTCATCCGTAACCTCGCGCATTAGGTGTTTAATGTAGGGTGTCAGTCCTTTGCGGATGAACTCGATGACTTGTTCCCAAGTCTCGGCCTCCTCAATATCACGATAGATTTTATGCTCAATGAAAATACGTTCAAGCGAGGCGAAGTGCCATTGTTCCTGTAGTTCCGTTAATTTGATTTCTAATTCTGCCTTGAGTACCTCACGAGTGGCCATGGTACTGCGCTTCAACACCTCGCGAACCCCAATAAACAGCGGGGTATCTTGGTAGATGCTGCATGCCAAAGGGGCAATGCTCACTTCACAGTTTGTAAAAGCATACAAGGCGTCTATGGTCTTATCCGGACTAATCCCCGCCGGCAAGTGCACCAAAATTTCGACGTTCTCTGCCGTGTTGTCCTCGATCTTTTTGATTTTGATCTTGCCTTTATCGTTGGCCTTCAAAATGCTGTCGATCAAACTTTGCGTCGTCGTACTGTACGGAATCTCCGTGATGACCAAGGTATTCTTATCTAGTTGTGAAATGCGCGCACGTACTCGGACCCTAGAACCACGCTCCCCATCATTGTAGTTGGAGAAATCTGCGATACCTCCTGTCGGAAAATCTGGAAAGAGTTTGAAGCTCTTCTCTTGCAATACCTTGATAGAGGCATCGATGAGCTCTAAGAAGTTGTGCGGCAAAATCTTCGTACTCAAACCCACGGCAATCCCTTCTACCCCCATGGCAAGGAGCATAGGGAACTTCATCGGCAAATGCAACGGCTCGTTCGCACGACCGTCATAGGACAATTGCCATTCCGTGACTTTCGGGCTGTACGCCACGTGGAGTGCAAACTTGGTCAAACGTGCCTCGATATAACGAGGCGCCGCTGCACCGTCTCCGGTCAATATGTTTCCCCAGTTCCCCTGACAATCGATTAACAGGTCTTTCTGACCCATCTGCACCAAAGCATCACCGATAGAGGCATCCCCGTGGGGATGGAAGCGCATGGTCTGGCCGATAATATTCGCCACCTTGTGGAAGCGACCGTCGTCCATATCTTTCATGGCGTGGAGCAAGCGACGCTGTACGGGCTTCAAACCATCGTTCAAGGCAGGTACGGCGCGCTCCAAAATCACATAAGAGGCGTAATCAAGAAAATAATCTTCATACATCCCACTTACCCTCGTAATACGCGTGCCCTCCTCTTCTTGGGTAGTATCAGAGGTCAATTCAGGGTCAAAATCTTCAGGGCTTTGAATGTCGTCACTCATCAGTTCAGCAATTCCTCTTCAAGGTTTTTCTCTACGCGTAGGTTATCAATGATGAACTCCTGGCGTTTCGGGGTATTTTTTCCCATGTAGAATTCCAATAAATCGTCGGAAGTATAATCTTTACTAATCATCACAGGCTCTAGGCGGATGTCCTCACCGATAAAATATTTGAATTCATCCGGTGAAATTTCACCCAATCCCTTAAAGCGTGTAATCTCAGGTCGCGGTCCTAAATCCGAAATGGCCGTATTCTTCTCCTCTGGCGAATAGCAATAGCGAGTTTCCTTCTTGTTTCTTACGCGGAATAGCGGCGTTTGAAGGATATATAGATGCCCTTCTCGGACCAATTCTGGAAAGAACTGCAAGAAGAACGTGATGAGCAGCAAACGAATGTGCATACCGTCCACATCCGCATCCGTAGCAATCACCACATGATTGTATCTCAAATCATCCAATCCGTCCTCAATATTTAAGGCAGCCTGCAGCAAGTTGAACTCTTCGTTTTCATAAACTACTTTCTTGCTCAACCCATAGCTGTTCAATGGCTTCCCTTTCAACGAGAATACAGCCTGCGTATTCACATCGCGACTCTTTGTGATCGAACCCGATGCACTATCACCCTCGGTAATGAATATGGTGGTCTCCAAACGACGGTCCTCCTTTCCGGGCTTTGCATCATTCAAGTGGGCGCGACAATCGCGCAGCTTCTTGTTGTGAAGCGAGGCTTTCTTAGCGCGTTCCCGGGCCAATTTTCTGATCCCCTGCAAATCCTTACGCTCCCGTTCCGCTCGCTGAATTTTCTTGAGGATGATCTCGGCAACCTGCGGATTACGGTGTAGGTAATTATCCAAATGCTCCTTGAGGAAATTCCCTACGAAGGTTCTCACGTGAACTTCACCAGGAGCCATTTCTAACGAGCCCAATTTTGTTTTCGTTTGCGACTCAAAAACCGGTTCGATGACTTTAATCGAAATGGCCGCAATGACACAAGCACGAATGTCTGCCGCATCAAAGTTCTTGTTGTAGAAATCGCGCATGACGTTCACAATACCCTCACGAAGCGCATTTTGATGTGTACCCCCTTGGGTCGTATGCTGCCCGTTCACGAAGCTGTAGTACTGCTCGCCTTGCATGCGCTCGTTGTGCGTCAAGGCAATCTCAATATCCTCCCCCTTCAAGTGAATGATATCGTGCAAGGTATTCCCATCCAGGTTGTCCTTAAGCAAGTCTTTCAACCCATTCTCAGAATAGAATTTCTCGCCATTCAGATACAAGGTTAATCCTGGATTGAGATAGGCGTAATTCCACATCATCTTCTCAACATACTCGATCATGAA
>DMCR01000067.1 GCA_003445735.1 Cryomorphaceae bacterium | reverse complement strand
GTCGTCATCCCCCGCCAAATCTGCTCGGGATTCGCACCCACAACATCCGGCGCGACAACGCTAAAAAACAAAATGCTCAACGGCCCGCCTATGATGACCCCAGCGGTTCCGGTAAAGAACATGATTAAAGCCTTGGGGCCTAATTTCAATACCTCATTAAAATCAATGCTCAATGTGAGCAGAATAAGTGCTGCAGGCAGCAAGTATCGACTGGCCATAAAATACAAGCGACTCTCGCTCGGATCGATGATTTGAAATGTGGTCAACAAAGACGGCAAGAAGTAACACAACAGCAGCGCAGGAATAACGCTATAGAATTTTTTGAACGCCGGCTTTTCGCTCTGTGAGGTATAGAAAATGATCCCGAGCAAAGCGGCTAGAATACCAAAAAGTGTCGCGTCGTTACTGATGAGTGCGTGTGATTCGTGCATAGTTATTGTTCCAATTCTGTAATGGCTTCCGCTAAGATAACCTTGTCGAAGGTATGGCCGCCCTCATAACGGCCCCAATCCAACTCCAATCCAAATTCTTCTCGGTAATGTGTGATAATTTGTACTTGTTTCTCTATACCGATAAAGGCATCATCCGAACCGAACCACCCTTTAAATCTTATGGCTTTTAGCGCCTCCACGCTCCGTGGCTCTAAGTCCGGCGGCCACGATCCGGCCCACGCCAAAAAACTCAACGGCGTGTAATTTCCATTACCGAGATAGCGCATGCCCGTGGCCACCCCTTGGGAAAAGCCAACAAAATGTAGGCGTGCATTTGGCGCCGCCGCCATTGCCCAACGAAGCACCTCATTGAGATACGCCCACTGGTTCTGGATGTCTATGAGCCTATCCTCTTTCGTCATCCAGGATGCCCCAACACGGCCTTGCACACCTTCGAGGTAAAACTTGTGCGGCCCTTGTGGAAAAACAAAGGTCCGATGCGCATTGGCTAGGTCGCGAAAATGGTGCGAGAAGAATTCAGCCAATTGGCCATACCCATGCAACCCCAGCCAAAGATCTTTCGTCTCGGCTGTGAGCGCACCCACGACATCTACGCGTTGCTGTTGAGGAACCTCCAGCCAATGGGTGTTCATTATGCGCCCGGGAAATTTGGTTTACGCTTTTCAATAAAGGCCGTAGTGCCCTCCTTGAAGTCCGCGGTCTCAAAACAATCGCCAAAGGCTTGTACTTCGACATCATAACCGACCGAACCTTCGAGCAAGCCAGCATTCACCGCTTTAATAGCGAAGCCCATGGCCACAATACTGTTTTTCATGAACGATCGCGCCATTTCCTCTGCTGCCCTAAGCAATTCCGCTTGTGGAACCACGCGATTCACCAGGCCATATTCCAACGCCGTCGCGGCATCAATCATCTTCGCGCTAAAAATCATCTCTAGCGCCCTCCCTTTGCCGATCAGCTGTGGAAGGCGTTGCGTACCCCCATAGCCCGGAATAACGCCTAGAGAAGTCTCTGGAAGGCCCATGCGGGCATTGTCTGAGGCAATACGGACATGAGCTGACATGGCCAATTCCAAACCGCCGCCCAAAGCAAACCCGTTCACTGCCGCGATCACTGGCTTTGGAAACTCTTCGATGAGGTTAAAGACCGTCATATGACCTTTTTTAGCCAATTCTTCTCCTTCCGCCCCATTAAAATGAGCAAACTCCTTGATATCGGCACCGGCCACAAAAGCCTTCTCCCCAGATCCAGTAAGGATCACCACCTTGGTTTCAGCATCGTCTCTCATACCCTCAAAGGCCGCGCTAATTTCTCCAAGAGTTCGTTTATTTAACGCATTGAGCTGGTTCGGTCTATTAATGGTGAGGACTGCAATGCCCTCATTCTTGGTAAGTGTAATGCACTCCATATTATTTCTGTTTAGGGTTCAAAAGTGGTAATACGATAATAAAGGTGGTTCCTTTCTCTGAGGTATCAAATCCAATGGCTCCGCCAAAGCTGTTGACCAAATTCTTGACCAAGGCCAACCCTAATCCCATTCCAGAAGATTTAGTGGTGAAGTTCGGCTCGAAGATCTTGTGTTGCATCTCTTCAGGAATACCCCCGCCGTTGTCTTGCACGCTAATCATAGCTTTATCTTTTGCCTTCGCGGCTGTAATCAAGATGTCCCGTTCTCGACCTTCAGGAATGCTTTGAATAGCGTTCTTAATAAGATTGTGAATGACACGGGTCCATTGTTCTTTATCGACCCTTGCATGGAGCGGCCCTGTTGAAATAAACCGTATACCTTGATCTAAATATAGAGAGGCAGCCCTATTGGTAAGGTAACTCACATCTTCCGCATCTAGGCTGAGGTCCGGCATTTGTGCAAATCGGGAGAAGGCCTCCGCGATATGGCTTAAACTTTCGATTTCTTCCAGTAGGTTTGTCGTCATGTTATGGAGCTCCTTCAAATCCTTCTCACGCTGCATCATTTGCAGGGTGAGTTTCATTGGGGTGAGTGGATTTTTGATTTCATGCGCGACTTGTTGTGCCATTTCTTTCCATGCGCTTTCACGCTCACTTTGGGCCAATTCTACCGCAGTTTTCTCCAGCTTCTCCACCATGATATTGTACTCCGAGATTAACTCACCTATTTCATCTTTAAAGCGCCATTCGAGCTTTTCGTTGCTCTGGTTTAATCTAAACTCCTTCAAGCGTTCACTTACGGCGCGCATGTTCTTGCTGATATAATTGGATAAGAAAAGAGCCATAATAATACCTAAAACGAATAGCGCTACATAGATGAAGGCCAGTCTACGCAAAAAGTTATAATCTTCATCGGGGATATCATTAGCACTGACCTCGTACGGCACGAGTACTATAAATTCAAGCGATACCCCTTCATTATATAGCGCTCTAGTACCAATTAGATACGGTGGTCGTTCGATGATTTTTAAAGGCACTTCTTTACCTGGAGGAGGAGCCTCATCTAAATATGCCGTTGGTGGAAAAACATTGGGGTCATTGGTGTACATCAAACTACTCGCAAGAAGTTTTCCTTCCTTGGAATAAACTCCCATATCTAGTTGGTGCACAGAACTGACCTCAGAAACTTTTTCTGCCAGTAATTCTCGCCATTCTGCCTCGCTATACGCTTGCCTCTTATAGGCCCTTGTAATGTAGTCTAGGTGATTGACCATTGCATTTTCCTTACGAGTCAATCGGTCGAAATGGTACTGCTTATTTTCCGAACGGAAATGGTACAAACTAAACGTCCCGGTCAGCACAAAGGCTACCAGGATAATCAGGAGCATAAATAAAAATGTTCGGACGCGAAGGGTCAAAAAAGTCATGTTCCTAAGTTAGAACATAGACGCGGTATGGCCCATCGCTATTCAGCGATTATTTATCTAAGCTGAACTTCTCTTTTATTGGTTTGGTCGGAATAATTACTTTTCCTCCTAGCTTTTCACTAGATATTTCTCCCGATTTTAATAGTCTCTGGGCCGTTGCGCGGGAGACACTGAATAATTGCATTAGTTCGGCTACGCTAATGAATTCCTTCTCCAATAATTTGGATTGCGCCATAATGGTAAGATGGTTTGTTCATTACAAACTTATAAATGATAACGAGGATTCCAAAGCAAGATTCGCTAGACATTTATATGACAGCCTATTCTAATACAAAATGAGAAGGCCCCGGAAGAATCCGAGGCCTTTCTTAATGGTTTCCTAAAGTTGATTACCCCGCTAAAGCATCTGCACCGCCCACGATCTCGAGGATTTCGTTTGTAATAGTAGCCTGACGTGCCTTATTGTATTCCAGCTTGAGATCACCTTGCAAGGCCTTAGCATTATCCGTTGCCTTATGCATGGCAGTCATGCGCGCGCCGTGTTCAGAAGCATTGGCGTCTAATAAAGCCGCAAACAACTGGGTTTTCAAAGAGGTAGGAATCAAATCCTTCAAGATTTCAGCCTTGCCAGGCTCGTAGATGTATTCTGTCGCATCCGCATGACCTGCAGATTCGTCCATTGCGATTGGAAGGAATTGTTCCACTGTTGGTTCTTGTACCGCTGCATTCTTGAACGTATTGTATAGAATAACAACCTTATCGAACTCTCCGGCCAAGAAGCCATCCATTAATTGCTGGGCTTGTTCTTTTGCACCCTCAAAGGTTATATCGTCCCAAAGTTCTGTATTACGAGTGCTTACGCGTGAATCGTGTTTGAACGCTTCACCGCCTTTCTTACCAATGGTAGAGAGAGTGTAATCCGCTGGATTAGCCTCAATATAACTCTTCGCCTTTTTTACGATACTTGAATTAAAGCCTCCGCATAGTCCACGATTCGAAGTAATTATCACCAAACGAACCTTGTTACTTTCACGAACCTGGCCGTAGGCATTTTCGCTTGCGTCCAAAGTACCTGAAGCCTTCTGAAGGATTTCAGTCAACTTAGAGGCATAAGGCCTCATCTGAACAATAGCGTCTTGAGCCTTTTTGAGCTTCGCAGCACTGACCATTTTCATGGCAGAAGTAATCTTCATCGTGCTACCGACAGAGGCAATTCTATTTCTAAGCTCTTTTAAGTTCGCCATAAGACGTTGTTTTCCGACCTAAGCCGTGGTTTGCTTTTATGCTTCGTAGTTAGGAAGAACCTCAGCAATTGAAGCTTCAATCGCGTCAATTTCCGCATCAGACCACTTGCCCGAAGCGATAGCGGTCAATGAGTCTTTTTTGTTTGCTTCCATGTACTCGATCAATGCACTTTCAAATGCCTTCACTTGGTTAGTAGGAACCTTGTTTAGTTTTCCTTTCACCCCAACATAAATGATTGCTACTTGGTGCGCTACGGACATTGGCTGATTTACACCTTGTTTCAAAATCTCTACGTTACGCTCGCCCTTGTTAATTACCGCCATAGTCGCAGCATCCAGGTCAGAGCCAAATTTTGCGAATGCTTCTAGCTCGCGATACTGTGCTTGGTCAAGCTTTAATGTACCTGAAACTTTCTTCATTGGCTTAATCTGAGCGGAACCCCCTACACGCGATACTGAGATACCCACGTTAATCGCAGGACGTACCCCAGAGTTGAACAAATCTGCTTCCAAGAAAATTTGTCCGTCGGTAATTGAAATCACGTTCGTTGGGATGTAGGCAGATACATCACCCGCTTGTG
>DMCR01000093.1 GCA_003445735.1 Cryomorphaceae bacterium | reverse complement strand
AGGCGTAATTCGCAAAAAAGCCTAGGCCCAATTTCTGTGTAGCGCGCGCCGTAATCTTGGCCTGCAAATAATCCAATGCGTACAAGCTCGCATAATCTACCTGTGGACTGGTGCCTTTCATGAAGGCTGCCTGCACGGAAGCCCGTCTGAGCATCTGCTTTCTATTCTGTGCCGTATAGGTCATGCCGCCCTCTACTCCAGTGAGGGCAAGAGCGGTACTATTCGAGGCATAAGCCGTCGGATCACCTGGATACGTCACCCAATCAATCAAATCTTTGGAACGTCTGTGGAACAGGGCTCCATTAACATATAAGTCGCCCAATTTTGCCTTATACCCTGCCTCATAATTCCAAGCCGTTTCGGGTTTTAAATCGATAGAGCCTTGCGCACCCCCGCGGTTGTAATACAGGTCCGTGTAGGTTGGGTATCGCATGGACCTATTCATTGTAGCGTAGAGCGATGATGTTTTAGTCAAACGGTAGAGCAAGTCCGCAGATGGCGCGAAGAAGAAAGAAGAATCCCCAGAAGGGCCATCGTGGTAGTTCAACATGCCTCCGGCACGAATTTGGTACCTGCCTCTGGTAAAGTTATGCTCAGCAAACCAAGAAAAATCGATAGTGGAAGCACCCTTGTCCATGGTATACCCTTCCCAGCCTGGCACGAGATTTATGTCCCCAAAATCCCCTCCCAGCACATTAGAATGAATCTCATCATAGCGCTGGTTATATCCAAAGCTGGTCTCGTTCTCAACGTTCCAACGGTGGCTCAGGCGAGTGTTCAAATTAAAGACGAGGGTTCGATGGAAGTTGGGGCCGCTATACCAAGAAGCTGCTGTGTCGCCATCCGCTGCGCGGTAATACCTGCCCGAAGCAAGCTTATCATAGGCAACTTCACTGGCATCAAAACCACCTAAACCGGCCGTCTCACGATAGAGCTCAAAGCGATCCGTCCCGGTAACGACATTCATATCGAATGTAAAATCTGTTTTCTGCCCTATGGTTTCGTCCAATCCAAAGGCAAATACACGTGTAGAAGTAGCCTCAAATTGATCTGGGAAGGCCGAAGTGTAGTAATTCTGTGCACCAAAAGCCTTCTGGTTTTCCGCGTAAAAAATCGAGACCGTACCCTCTTCCTTGCCCAAGGTGTAATCACGTGCCAAATTCACGATGAACTTCTGACTTTCAAAGTCCGTATTGGGTATGTATCCTGAGGTTTGCTGGGATTGTTGACCGAATTGGACCCCCCACTTTCCTAATTTTTTACCGATGTAAAAACTGCTGTTGACTAAATCATGCTCGCCCGTAGAAAGCGAATAACCGGCATTTAGTTTTTTAGGGGCAGATTTCAATATGATGTTCACCACACCCGTCATCGCACCAATGCCCTGCGCACTCGTTGCGCCACCGTGTACCACTTCAATGCGCTCAATCATGGCCAGCGGAACGGGCAAATTCATATTATGGTGTCCCGTTTGCGGGTTATTCATTCGAACGCCATTGACCAAGACCAAAGTCTGATCAAAGGTCCCTCCTCGCACACCAAGATCTCCTTGAACATCCAGGGGACCTCGTTGGCGCATATCCACGCCAGCCACGTATTCTAGGAGTTCATTGATATTCACCACGGGCAGTTCTTGAATCTCCTTGGCGGTCAAGATGGTGATTTGCTTAGTCGCAGATGCATAGGTTCCCTTCCCGAGAGAGGCGCTCACCGGCACTTCGTTCAATTCAATGGGCTTTTCTTTCTTTGCAACGATGCCACGAAAACCAGTGCGTTGTCCAAATTCTTGCGCATATCCAACCACGGAAATAACCATGCTTAATGCAAAAAAAACCTTCTTCATATTCTGGGGTGTGTTGGGGGCCTAAGTTATAACGCATGGCCCGCGGACTCACATATAAATTAAAAAATCCCCACTGATTCCTGTGGGGATTTCGCTATTAAAAGTGTCTCTATTTAACTAGCTAGTACCGAGATCAAATTGTTCTTGCACTCCAACACGCCACCTTTGACCTCTACGGTGCAAAGTTTGTCGTCTGAAGTATCAAGAATAACCTGAGAACTCAAGTGGTCTAGCGTTCTAGTATCGTCAGCGACACGAATCTTCACTGTACCAGCACGCAAGCTAGAAATGATCGGGGCGTGATCTTTAAGGATTTGGAACAATCCGTCTTTTCCCGGCAGCTGTACAGAGCTAATCTGTCCTTTAAACAATACCTCTTCAGGTGTGATGATTTCTAAATACATAATCAGAGTGATTAAGCTTCAGCCAACATCTTCTCACCTGCTTCGATTACCTCTTCGATGGTACCTTTCAAGTTGAAGGCTGCTTCTGGATATTGATCCAATTCACCGTCCAAGATCATGTTGAAGCCTTTGATAGTATCCTTGATATCAACCAATACTCCAGCAAGACCAGTGAACTGCTCTGCAACGTGGAACGGTTGAGATAGGAAACGTGCTACACGACGAGCGCGTGCTACGACCAACTTATCTTCTTCAGACAATTCTTCCATACCAAGAATCGCGATGATATCCTGCAATTCTTTGTAACGCTGCAACGTTTCTTTTACGCGTTGTGCAGTATCGTAGTGCTCTTTACCAACGATGTCCGCAGTCAAGATACGAGAAGTAGAATCTAGAGGGTCGACCGCAGGGTAGATACCTTGCTCAGCGATCTTACGAGATAATACCGTTGTTGCATCCAAGTGAGCAAAGGTTGTTGCAGGAGCCGGATCCGTAAGGTCATCCGCAGGTACGTATACCGCTTGAACGGAAGTAATAGAACCGTTCTTAGTAGAAGTAATACGCTCTTGCATCGCACCCATCTCAGAAGCTAGGGTTGGCTGGTAACC
>DMCR01000086.1 GCA_003445735.1 Cryomorphaceae bacterium | reverse complement strand
GCCAATACTCCTGTGATTATCCCTGTGGAGTTGAAGGATAAATTTGGGGTGGTCATTTATGAGGACACCAATGAAAACGGGGAGTTAGACATGGGCATCTTTGGCCAGCCTACAGAGCGCTATGGCTTTAGCAACGGAGCTTGGAAGTTCTTGGGACGCCCGGAACACGAGGAAATGTTGGTGGCCCCAAAAGGAAATTGGACCGAACTACGAATGACTTTAAAAAGCGTCATGGACTATTAAAGTTCGCCAAGGAACGCTTCAATCATCTCTGAAAATGCTTCGCGCGCTTCGGCGTGCACCCAGTGACCGGCATTGGCAATGGTTTTGATCTCAGCCTGAGGGAACAGATCGTAGATGTGCTCGTGATCTGAGGGCTCAATGTAGCCGCTCATGTCTCCAGCGACGAACAGCGTGGGTTGGTCGTAATACCCGAATTCTAAGGGTTCGCCGACAAACGCGATCTGGGCTTCTAAGGCATCGAGATTAAATCTGAAAGAGAAGGAATTCTTACTCGTGCGGTACATGCTCTTCAAAAAGAACTGACGAATGCCTGCGTTGGTGACCGTAAGGGATAGTTGTGCTTCCGCGTCTGAACGCTTTTCTATCTTGGAAAAGTCGATGGATTTCATAGCGTTGATATAGCCTTGATGGTGTGCGGGGTAAGCCTTTGGAGCGATATCTACCACGATGAGTGCCCGAACGCGTGCAGGTCGAGATACGGCAAAATGCATGGCAGTTTTTCCGCCCATGCTGTGTCCCAAGAGCACGGCACTTTCAATATTGTGTTGGTCTAAATAGGCTTCAAGGTCCGCGCCCATCACATCGTAATTATGCTCGGCCACATGTGGGCTACGCCCGTGATTCCGTGCATCCACAGCATGTACTTGCCAGCCGAGACTGGCCCAGTGCTTGGCGTGTGTGGCCCAATTATCTCCCATGCCGAACAAGCCGTGCAAGATGATCAAAGGCGCTCCGTCACCATAGAGTTTCGAAAACAAAGGGGTTACTTCCATGCCGCTGGGTTCAAGCAATTCAGATATTGTTGAATGGCATTGTGCAATCCAATATAAAGGGCATCCGAAATCAAGGCATGACCTATGCTTACCTCGTCCAGATGACCGTGTAACTGCTGCCCGAAATACGCCAAATTTTCCAAGCTGAGGTCGTGACCCGCATTAATGCCCAGCCCTATGCTCTTGGAGAAGACTGCACTATCCACAAATGGCGCTACAGCCGCCTCACGGTTCTTTGAATATTGCACTGCATATGATTCTGTATACAGCTCAATACGATCTGTACCAATGGCTTTTGCAGCCTCGATCAATGTTCTATTGGTTTCAATAAAAATAGAGGTTCTAATGCCAGCGTTTTTGAAGGTTTGGATCACCTCGGTCAATAAATCTTTGTGGGCAATGGTGTCCCAGCCGGCATTGGAGGTCAGTACTCCCGGTGGATCTGGTACAAGGGTTACTTGAGCCGGTTTGTGCGCAAGAACTAGGTCCATGAATTCCTTATTGGGATAGCCCTCGATATTAAATTCGGTGCTTACTGCTGGGGCCAATTCCGCCACGTCGCTATACCGAATATGACGTTGGTCCGGACGAGGGTGTACTGTGATGCCTTCGGCACCGAAGCGCTCGCAATCTAATGCCACTTGCAACACGTTGGGTACATTACTCCCTCGTGCATTGCGCAAAGTCGCGACTTTATTGATGTTGACGCTCAGTTTTGTGTGATTGTTCATGGGTGCAAAACTAAAGAAAAGACCTATGTTTGTGTAAGAATGTTGCAAGAATCCATACATACCGAACCCATTAGCCCATTGCGCCCTTCAAATAGCATTGTCGAGGCCTTGGACCACATGGAAGAATGGAAGCTGGCCCACCTGCCTTTAGTGGACGACGCAGGGACTTATTTGGGCTTGATTAGCGAGGATGCATTATTGGCCGCAGCAGACGATCGCGCCGAGGTTCAAACCGTACTTAACCCTGCCTTTGCCCCGAGCGTATTGCCTAAATCCCACGCCTTTGTAGTGATGAATGTGTGTACTCGAGACCGCATCACCATCATCCCTATCGTAAATACGGAAGGGCAATATGAAGGAGCTCATTTGCTGACCGACGTATTGGAATTCTTTCGCGGCACACCGGCCTTGTCTCAGCCAGGGGCGGTATTGGTGCTATTTGCGCCGCTCTCCACCTACAGTTTAGCAGAAATCGCTAGTGTAGTGGAGCAGAACGATGCAAAGGTTCTAGCGACTTGGTTGATACAAGGCAAAACGTCATCTCATATAGAAATTACACTTAAAATCAATGTGGAACATAGCGGTCCCATTGCCCAATCTCTTCAGCGCTATGGCTACGAAATAGGCGGTATCTTTGGGGATAAGAACTTTGATGAAGATTATCAACAGCGATATGATCATCTGATGAATTATTTGAAGTACTGATGAGAATTGCATTGTTTGGTCGCGCCCTTAAGCCCGCTAACCTTCCGTACGTGGAGGTTGTGTTGGAAAAGCTCGTGGAAGAAGGAGCAGAGTTCTCTGTATACCACACCTTGCGCCCTGCTTGCGAGGAAATTATCAAGGAGGAGTTCAAAGAGGTCCAATTATCTACGTATGCCAACGAGGAAGAATTGGCCCAGTTTGATCCTCATTTCCTTATCTCACTAGGCGGTGACGGTACCATCCTCGAAGCCACAGTACTCATTCAAAGTAAAGATATCCCCATCCTTGGCATCAACATGGGCCGTTTGGGATTCTTGGCGAATGTGGCCAAAAGCAATATCATTACCTCCCTGGACGCTTTGTTCACAGGCCGATTCCAACTAGATTTCCGTAGTCTTCTTCAGGTGCGCAGCTCATCCACCCACGTGATGAAGCCAAATTTCGCTCTGAATGAAATTACTATCGCTCGCAAGGAAACTACCAGCATGATTACGGTGCACACCTACCTCAATGGTGCTTATTTGAACAGCTATTGGGCCGACGGTTTGATCATCAGTACACCCACAGGCTCCACCGGATATAGTTTGAGTTGTGGAGGCCCGATCATCATGCCGAACAGCGAAAACTTTGTGTTAACACCTATCGCGCCGCACAATTTAACCATGCGTCCCTTCGTTATTTCAGACAATAACACCTTACGCTTGAGCGTGGACAGTCGTGAAAACGAGTTTTTAGCATCACTGGACAGCCGTATGCACAGCTTCGACACAGAAACCGAACTCTTCGTGCAAAAGGCAGATTTTAGAATCGCATTGGTGCAAACTGAAATGCAAGATTTCCCATCGACGCTTCGAAACAAGCTGAGCTGGGGGTTGGACCACAGAAACTAAATGAAATTACATACCTTATTCCTTGTGGCTTTTCTTGGCTTGAGCACCTCTATGCTGGGCCAATTCTATGAGCTCGGCCTTGGCGGCTCTGGTACTCTATTCCACGGTGATGTGGGTGCAGTTGGTACTGCGGCTCAAGGCGCGTACGGATTCACTCCGAATCAACCCGCCGGTCAA
>DMCR01000003.1 GCA_003445735.1 Cryomorphaceae bacterium | reverse complement strand
CGGAAAGACATGAGCTTGATCACTGCCCAAAGGAGGGTGCGGCCGCTATTGAGTACATCATCCACGAGGGCGAGTTCGGCGCCTTCGGGGAGGTCAATCTGGATTTCTTCGAGGACAGGGTTGTCCTTGTCCATCACGAGCTCGTGTAGGGTGACATCGATATCTGAGATGTCGCGCAGGCGAGTGACTAATTGTTCCGCTAACCAATACCCGTTATCCTTGATGCCTACCACGTGCAGGGTTTTTGCACGACTGTGACGGTCATATAATTCCCAAGCGAGGCGCTGGATTTTGAATTGAATCTCTTCTGCGTTGAGGATTTCAGTAGTACTCATATTGTGATCAATGTTCAGAGGTGAAGTTACGCCCTAAGAGCCAATTCAACAACGTTTTCAATGTGATGTGTCTGAGGAAACATATCCACAGCGCGGCTTTGGATCACCTCATACTTCTCTGCCAACAAGCCAAGATCGCGCGCTTGAGTGGCGCTGTTGCAGCTTACATAGACCATTCGGGGGATTTCGAGCGCCAATAATTGGACGACTACATCCTTATGCATGCCCTCCCGTGGTGGATCTGTCACAATGATGTTCGGACGCCCGTGCTTCTGGATAAAAATATCTGTCAAAACCTCTTTCATGTCGCCCACGTAGAAGGTAGCATTATCAATATGGTTGTTTTCCGCATTGATCTTAGCATCGGCAATGGCCTCAGGTACGAGCTCAATACCCACCACTTCCTTGGCCCTCTCCGCCATGAATAGAGCAATGGTCCCTGTTCCAGTGTAGAGGTCGAAGACGAGATCAGTCGGCTGAATGTTGGCCATATCCAAAGCCACTTTGTAGAGTTCGTAAGCTTGGTCGGGGTTCGTCTGATAAAAGCTCTTTGGACCCAATTTAAATCTAAGTTGCCCCCCACCACTGTATTTCGGCATGGCCTCCTCAATGTAGGGTTGACCATAGAAGGTGTGGATATCCAAATCATATAGGGTATCGTTGCCCTTCGGGTTGATGGTATATTGCAGGGAAGTAATCTTCGGGAAGACCTCCACGAGGTCATTCAACAACGCTTCGCGCTCAGCTTGGAGCTCAGTGCGGAATTGGATTACCACCAAAACATCGCCCGTACTGGCCACACGAATCATCATCGTGCGCAGCCATCCCTCCTGCGAACGAGGGTTGAAGAACGGCAAGTTTCGCTGAATGGCCCAATCGCGAATGAAATTGCGAATGGCATTGGTCGGTTCCGGTTGCAGGTGACAAGTATCAATATCAAGCACCTTGTCCCAGAATCCTGGGATATGAAAGCCGGCCCCGCGGCGCTCTTCAAAAACTTCGTCGCTATCGAGTTGCTCTTGGGTTAACCATTTATTGTCCGTAAAGCTGAACTCAAGTTTGTTGCGGTAGCGGAATTGTTTTGCGCTCCCAAGGATGGGGTGGTAGGTTTTAGGGGTGATGTGCCCAATTTTTTTCAAATTCTGTTGCACCTCCTTTTCCTTGTAGAATAGCTGCTTGTTGTAGTTTAAATTCTGCCACCTACAACCCCCACATACTCCGAAGTGCTCGCACTGCGCTTCGATCCGGTCGGCGCTGTATTCGTGGACGTGGATTACCTTTCCTTCGAGGTAGGTACGGCGCTTTTTAGTTACCTGAACGTCCACCACATCGCCAGGTACTCCGCCATTGACGAAGACCACGCGGTTGTCGTGGCGTCCTACCGCTTTCCCTTTATTGCCCAAATCTGTGAGGTGCACACGCTCAAGGTTGGGGATGCGTCTGTTCTTTCTTCCCATAGAGTAAAAATACCCCAAAAACAAAGGGCGGCCCGCGGGCCGCCCTCTAACTTTATTAAGAATACTTTTTACTGCACAATCACTGGTTGAGCGTGGCTCGCACCGCGCGTAGTTGTGATGAGCAGGTAAGTACCCGGGGCCAAAGATGCGGTAGAAATCTCTACGCGATGACCGCCTGTAAAATCTGCTTTTGACCGCACGAACTCACGTCCTGCAATATCCACTAAACGTATCGTAGCTTCTTCACTAAAATCTCCTTCTACGAACAAGATATCAGTGGTTGGATTAGGGTAAATATTCATTTTTGAAGCGAGAGAGTTTTCAAATTGGCCAATCGTATAGGTCGCATCTACACTCTGTAAGACTTCTTTAGTGCTCACATCTTGAATCCAAAGGACTACACCAAGGTTGGTAAAGTCTTCTACTGTATGACTATTACTCAAGTTCACTGGGCTCTGTGCGTTTGGCGGCAAAATATAATTACCATTGAAGGTGTAGCTCAATTGTTTTGTTACTGTAGCACCAGAGGTTAAAGAGCTTAAGCTTTCGCCCGAAGAGCTTGGCATCAATTTTTTTAGGACGTGGAAAAACTCTGTCTCACCATTGGTCCCAACATTGGCTACATCGCGCACCGAATAGATGGCAGCGAAAAGTTTCAAGCTGTTGCTTGTTACATCTGCTAATGATGTAATTGTGACATCAGTTTCGATAGTTTTACTCCAACGAGACCAAGTCGCGGTCATTTGCACGAAGGCAGGTTGATTTTGATAGTAGTCATAAACGGATTGAGTGAGTGCATTTCCGTTACCATCCCAACCACCATCAATCTGAACGCGTGGAACAGAGTTGATGCCATAGAATGTACGTCGATCACCACCTTCATATGTGAAATATGGATCACCGCTACCAGGCCAACTCATCTGGTATTTGATTGAATTGTGCTCGCCAGGGTTATTAGCAAATATACCTTCCATGGTCGTATTTGCAGGCGTACATGGTCCACAAGTTGAAGATGTAAAGGTCTCGTATAATGGGTAGCGCTGTGTTAAGGCCGTGACCACTTGTACGGTTAATGAGACAGTATCGTTGGCAGAATTTTGATCAATGTTAGATCCATTTAGGTCGCTCAACCATGCTTTTACTTCATAAGTGCCAGTTGCGGATGGATTCCAATTTGTTCCGGAAGAAAGGGTTCCGGTCGATCCACTAGCAATGTTGAGATTGCTCAACGAAGAAGTTATTGGAGTCCCGCCATCTATGGTGTAGTTGAAAGTTGCACTGCTCAACGTTTGTGCGCCATTGTTTACAAAATTAGCTTCGATAGTATAAGGAGCCGTATTCAATCCGAGATATGGGCTTACGTTAAAGCTTACTGCGCCCATCTCGTAATCTGGCTGTACTCCTTGAATAAAGGTGTAGTGAGTATTATCTGAACGGTCTGGTGCATTAGTACTTTGGCTGGATACTCCATTCAAACTATCTATGACTGCACCACTCACTCGTATTCCCAAATTTAGCGAGCCTGTGAAGTTAGCGGTACGCTGGTCAACGATGTAAATATTATTCGTAGATTCTTCCAAAACGACTGACCAATAAGTCCAGTGGCTACCGCTTGTGCCAGTTCCACTAAACGAGCTAAACATTATCCAATGCTGACGATTTGGAGAAGTTCCAAAGGTAGCTGTTGCGATCTGATCGTTAGTCCCGCTCCCGTTAATCCCCAATACACAGACAGAAGAATCAGGAACATTGCTACTAGCTAATGACACCACACCGCCGCCACTATTATTCGCCGGGTTGCTAACTTGTGAGAAGGTCAGTATACCGGTATTGGAAGCTCGGTAAGTCGTAACACTATTACCATTAAATAGGAAATTGAATGGAATATTTTGCGACGAGGTATAAGTTCCTGGGCTTTGAGATGCACTGAGAATAGACGACCAAGTAGACGGCAGCCCCCCGCCGACGGGGTATTCCGAATCTTCTTGGTTAATATTGTTTGGGTTCCCTGAGGCACCTGAAAGGTGGTAATATTGTGCTTGAGCCGTCAAAGCAAAAGCCACCGAAAGAAAGACAAGTAATAGTTTTTTCATAATTGTTCGTGATTTGAATTGCTGAAGTTATCAATTTCTGCGTTAATAGGGTTCAACGCCTTTATATTTGTACTGTACTTATTTAACTATAAGATTTTCGAGTATGGATTCTAAAGCTTTAATGCACCTTGAGGATACGTATGGCGCCCACAATTACCACCCACTACCTGTGGTTTTAGACCGGGGAGAGGGTGCGCACGTATGGGATGTAGAAGGTAAAAAATACTATGACTTTCTCTCTGCTTATAGCGCTGTGAATCAGGGGCATTGCCATCCGAAAATTGTCCGTGCTATGGTGGATCAAGCTAAAGAATTGACTTTGACCTCGCGCGCTTTCTTCAACAGTCAGCTCGGGGTATACGAAAAGTATATATGTGATACGTTTGGTTTTGAGAAGGTTCTTCCTATGAATACTGGTGCTGAGGCTGTGGAAACTGCTTTAAAGATCGCCCGCAAATGGGGGTACGAGAAAAAAGGCGTCCCACAGAATCAGGGAGTGATCGCCGTGTGTGAAGGAAACTTCCACGGACGTACGACTACCATCATCTCTTTCAGCGACGATCCGGATGCGCGCAACAACTTCGGTCCGTACACGGGCGGTTTTGTGAGCGTGCCTTATGATGACATAGGCGCCCTAGGTTTTGCCTTGGCAAATGAAAACGTAGTCGGTTTCTTGGTCGAGCCCATCCAAGGTGAGGCCGGGGTGAATACGCCCGCAGATGATTTTGTAGCGAAAGCCAAAGCTATGTGTGAAGCACGTAATGTACTTTTCATTGCTGATGAGGTGCAAACTGGGATTGCACGAACCGGATCTTTGTTGGCCGTTTGTGGCAACTGTTCTTGTGGCAACACTTGTGAGCGCAGCGAGACCTACATAAAACCAGATCTTTTAATATTAGGAAAGGCCTTATCAGGTGGGGTATATCCCGTGAGTGCAGTCTTGGCCGATAGCGAGGTGATGGATGTAATCAAACCGGGCCAGCACGGTTCTACCTTTGGTGGAAACCCTATTGCGGCGAAAGTCGCCATCGCGGCTCTTGAAGTGGTGAAAGAAGAGGGACTTGCCCCTCATGCACGCGCCATGGGTGAGCACTTCCGTGCAGAAATGAATAAAATAATCGCTGAGACAGACCTCGTGACCAAGGTGCGCGGAAAGGGTTTATTGAATGCGATCATTGTCAATGATACGCCGGATAGCTCAACGGCTTGGGACATCTGTATAGCCTTGAAAGAAAAAGGTCTTTTGGCGAAGCCTACTCACGGAAACATTATCAGATTCGCCCCACCACTAGTTATGACCAAAGCACAACTCGATGAGTGTATTGCCATCATCCGCGCGACGCTCTTGGAATTTAAGAAATAATGAACTGGGCCACCGCCTTCTTCGCTGGGGATAACCATCCTGACCATCACAAGCCCCTCGACGGGCTGCGTGGCTTGGCAGTGCTGATGGTCGTATTCGGCCATGGCGCAAATCACGGCTTGGGCCCTTTCGGTCCAGATAGCATGATGATCCGCGGCAAGCTGGGCGTATACCTTTTCTTCGTGCTGAGTGCTTACCTGCTAGATCGTCAGATCATTAAAATGTTCCAGCAGGGCAGGGCACAGTGGGACTACTGGCTATATTATATCAGCCGTCGCGTCCTTCGCATCTTCCCGCTTTTCTTTCTCGCATTGGTGGTATTTCGATTAGCCAATGCAGCAGGTCTTAAGGTGGTCATCCACAGTTGGCGCCAAGTATGGGAACATATTACCTTCCAGCGCGGCGACCACATCTTCTGGTCCATCCCCGTCGAATTCAAATACTATCTCATCAGCCCCATTTTGCTCTACTTCTTCAACCGCGTCCTTCGCTGGAATCTCTGGGCCATGGCCATCACGTTTGCCTTACTCTTCGCAGGCGTATACCAATATTCAGTGCTATGGCAGCCTGAAGATACCAGTACTTTATTGTACCTAAATATCTTCTTAATGGGTACGCTGGTCGCGGTATTGGAACGATATGTACCCAATTTCTGGAATGCCCTCCACACCTTCAAACCGGCCTCTTCACTGGGCTGGTCAGTCATTATCGCCTTCAGCCTCTGGTCGTGGAAAGTGGATGATTTCACCAATATCACCACCTTCTTACCCGCAGCGGCTCTCTGGTCCGTCGCCCTCGCCGCTACCTTTGGTCCCGGATGGTGGGCGTCACTACTTTCTTTCAGGCCCTTGCGGTGGGTGGGGAAGGTTTCCTTCAGCATGTACCTATTCCATATTCCGGTATTGATGTGGGTGAAGACTTGGGCCATACCTAGTGGTCCGCTTTGGTTCATTTACCTTGGACTTACCGCACTGGTCTGTGCCATTACCTTCCTGCTTATCGAGCGCCCCCTACAACTATTTAAGCCTTTCTCTTATGGACCCAAATCAATGTAGAGAGCTCCTGATCAAAGCAATGTCTGAGGGCATGAGCTATGCGGAATACGCTGCCCTCAACAAACAATTGGCCAAAGAGGGTAAAACTACCGGTCCGCAGAAGGAAGCCTACGTGAATTACACCAAGCTGGGTGCCGCGCGCTTGAAGCGCTGGGAGAAAATGTACACGCCGTCTGAAACCTTTTTGCAAACCCTTGCCGCCCGAGTTCAAGCCGGTGAGCAGTGGTTGGTACTCAGCGAGACTTGGTGTGGCGATGCGTCTCATAACCTGCCTTTCATCGCCAAATGGACAAAGGCCTTAGGCATTGAATTCCGCGTGATTTTACGTGACGAAAACTTAGCATTGATGGATGAGTTTTTGACGGGTGATAGGCGATCCATTCCAAAACTGATCCGATTATCTTCAGATTTTCAAATACTTAGCACCTGGGGCCCCCGTCCCGCACCCTTGATCGAACATTACAAAGCGTGGCACGCGAAGGAAGATTTCAATAAATCAGATTGGTTGCTCTTTGTCCAGGATTGGTACAACACCGACAAAGGCGGCAGCTTGGAGGCTGAGTTCTTAGCCTAAGCGTTCTCTGTCAGGTTGAGGTACATCTTCTCAAAAGTAGCGTAGACTCCCGCCAAGAATCCTTCTGTTAGGGCTTCTTTTACATCGCCCACTGCGGGATGGCTGTCTTTCATGAATTTGTAGGCTTGCTTCATGGGACCCGCTTCAAATTCCACGACGTGCCAGCGCTCCATCGCGTAGATGGTCGTTTTAAACTGTTTGGTACTCCAAGTTTCAACTATTCGCATGGCTAGAAATCCACGTGGACTTTTATGTTCAACAATCGATTGGTCATGTAGTTCGGGACCGCGTACTGCCCGGCAGCGCTAATATCCTTGACCCAAAGGTAGCTCACGGTATTGCGAGCTTGCAATAGATTGAATATTTCAGCACTGATCCAAACCTCCTGAAATTGCTCGGTCCAATTTCCTTTGAGCACCTTAATGAACCCTATATCCGCACGACGATAAGGGGGGCTGCGGAAGAATCGATCCTCGGGCTGTGCAATCTCATTACCTATGCCATCTGGACCAAAAGGAAAGCCACCGCCTACCATTAGTGTCAAAGACAATCGGATAGAGGGGTCGTTCGGTAAGTAGTCTTGGAAGTACACCGCGAAATTGAATCGCGTATCTGTAGGTCTAGCGTGCCATCCCTGAACTAAGCTAGTGGCAATGCGCTCCTGCGCGCGGAACAAACTAAAGGTGAACCAGCTGTCAGTCCCTTTCACAAACTCACCATTAATGCGGGAATCAATACCATAAACTCGTGCCAGTCCGTCATTGTTCCCTTGGTAGCGAATGCGCACATTTTCTACATCAAACAAATTCACGCGCTGCAATCCCTTGTAATAGGTTTCTAAACTCCATACAAAGGGGCGATTCCATAGGTCGAAGTAACGGTCTTGACGTACGATGAGGTGCAGGGCCTGCTGACTGTTTACCTGCGTATATAAGGTGCCGTCCTTCAAACGCATTTCACGGTAGAAGGGGTATTGGTCGTACAAGCCCGCACTCAAGGTCCAGCGGTAATCCCCCAGTATACCGACTTCTGGGATGAATTTAAAATTAGCACGGGGGCTGATGCGGACTTCATTGGATAATTGGGCCCATTGCATTCTTGCGCCCACATTGTAGCGCCACGTACCTTTATCGCCCACTCGAGCCCCGCTGATATTCATCCAAGCCTTCGCTCTGGTATTGATTAAGGTTTGTGTGGCGGCCACATGGCTGTAGAGTTCTATGCCTTCAGCAGGAGTGCTATATAATCTTCCGCTGATTACACTGTCGAGGTTACTTCCGGTATAGGGAATGCTGTATCCAGCGCTGTCAATGCGTTCCCATTCCTTGTACCGGTCATAGATATTTTCGCCTTGAACCAAGGCACCAAAGCTCATATCAAAGTTGTTGAAGCTGATAGTTTCGTTGTATTTGATGTTCCCGATATAGGCGTCGAGGAAGTTTCTACGGAAATCTTGGAAGGCGCCCACGCCACGAACTAAGGTAATCTCTCCAAAATCGTCGGAGCCGAGATCGTTATTGAGCTCATTCAAGCGGTAGTAGCCTATTACATCAGTAATCTCGACCTCCGTAGTGTGGAAACCCGTAGCTGAGAGCGTGCGTACGCCACCACCTGCAATACCGGTAATGGTGGTGTATTTAGTCGCAAGGAATTGGGTATCGTATCCAAACTGTTCCTTACCGTCGAAATAAACGTTGAGTCGCAAGGCCTCCTGTAAAGACCCAAAGTTTGTTTGTCTGTTCTGCGGAATCTGGTTCATCCTGTTGTGCGCGAAATGAGCGAAGAATTCCAGCCGTGTATGGCCGTAGTCGCCTTCTTCATTTCCAAACATACGGCTCAACAATACTTGTCCGTCGGCATTGACGGGGAAGTAGTCGCTCTGGATATCTGTGGCATTAAGGAGCAGGGCATTGTTGCGATAGCGTAATCCGCTCGCCACAGTCCATGGACCTGAACTTTGTTTCAAAGCCCAGCTCGCACCTGTAAGAGAAGTTTCCGCAGTCATTTCGCGGAAGCCAGGTCCTCGTGGGTAGGAATAATTTACATCTAAAACCGAACTGAGCTTATCGCCATATAAGGCGCTGAAGCCGCCGGCGCTGAAGTTTATACTGGTGACCAAATGAGGATGAATGATGCTCATCCCTTCCTGCTGACCGGCCCGTGCCAAGAATGGACGAAAGACTTCAAAACCGTTGATGTAGACGAGATTTTCGTCGAAGTTCCCGCCTCGAACATTGTATTGAGAGCTCATCTCGTTTCGCGAGCTCACCCCGGCTAAAGTTTTGACCACTCCTTCCACGCCCCCTTCGGCGCCTGTGGTAAACCTAATATCCTTTCCTAAAACTGTAGTTCCCTGTTCTGTAATACGCTCGCTTTCTACTTCCACTTCATCCAAGAGGGTGGAGTCCATGACCTGCGCTGTAGCGGCCCATGGCAATAGCCCTAGGATGAGAAGGAGTCTTTTCAAGTTACTTGCGTTTCAGACTTTGGAATAATTCGGTCCAAGCAAAGGGATTGGATAATGCACCCAGAATAGCAGAGGCACCCGAGCCGCCGTAGTACCGCCCCTGATTGTAGAGTTGCTGGTTTTGCATTGTAATCAGGTAATCTTGCATTTCTGCGGCATCATAGCCCATGGCTTTCGCACGAGCCCTTAGTTCATCTAGGGCAAGGTTGCGCTGGGCAATATCCAGTTCTGTGGTTTGGATTTCCATTGCCAAGAATTCCTCTTTAAAGTTTTCCTTCGACGGCCAAGGGTAGACGATCACAGGGTCCAATACCTCGGTATCCCATTCTAAGATGATTCGCGCCAAAAAGTTGTCTCCCTCTAAGGTGTCTGGTACCCAGAATCGAGTGAGTCTGAAGCCAATGTGTTGAAATAGAACAGTATCGCCAGGCATTACTACTAAGGAAAAGAAGCCATCTCGGTCGCTCACGTTCATCTGTCCACGGCTTTTGACCAGGATTTGAACGTTAGGAAGTAATTGGACCAAACTATCATTGCTCACCACCACACCGTGCAGCTGAATAGGCTCTCTGCGTTGCGCCTGTGTGGTTAAAGCCACTAAAAGGAATCCAAAAAGGAGAGCTAATTTTCTCATAAAATGATATCGTATTCTTCTACCGTAGTATTGCCCACGCCGTCAATAACAACCACGCGCAAATTATGGTTTCCGGCGGGGATATCCTTGGGAACAATCACTTTTAACAACTCTTGTTTATAATCAAAGTCAATGCGTGCAAATTTTCCGTCGATTCGGGCACTATAACGCTCTATGCCGGTTTTATCGTCATGAACCCGAACGGTTATTTGTTTGAACGAACTGTTGGGCCTTGATGAGGCGCCTCTGGCAACAATGTCTACATCGGGCTTTTGGAGATCTTGGTCCAATTCATACGTTCCTGTACTCCGCGTTTCAAAAATCACCTCATCGCCCTCTCTCCTCCCAATGATAGCACTCTTCTTGCCCTTGTGGTCACTTTCCCAAAGGAACCATCCGACCCCTGGGATTTGGGTACTGTCTAGTGTCCAATTCAGTTGCATATACCTTTGTAATGGCACATAACCACCGCCAATTACATATTGCCCATTGCCTTTATCGCCCATGACAAAATCATAAGTCGTATTGTACAATGCGCCGGCTGGGATGGTAAAATTAATTGGACCCAAAGTCAATGAATGCGACATATTCCAAGGCAACACCGTTCGATTCAATATCCCCATCATTGGGCGCTGCGCTCCTTTCAGATAAAATGAAAAGGCATTCATATTGCCTTCGAAATCCTTGATGTTCACGTCCACTTTGATCACGCTATCCTCGGCCAAAGAAATCCACCCTTTAGAAATGCGAACAGCGCGCCTCGTAATATCATAGGTCGTCGTCAGGTCAAGAGGATTATTTTCCAATTCGTACAATCGTGTAAATCGCACTCTTTGAGAACAGTACAAATCGTAGTTGATGTGTGCGTTGATGAATCTCGTAGTGTTGAAGTTGATGCGTCTGTAGTTCGCCGTAAAAAAGGTCTTGCCTTCCACAGATGCTTCAATGGCATATACGCCATTGTTGTTATTGGCCAGATCCTGCTTATCCGTGGTAAATAGGTCAATTCCTACGGCCATCGCGGCGGGAACCGTATCTCCTGGCTTAAAGGAGCCAGTGGTGTTAAAATCTTTCGCGGTCCATCTTAATCCGCGCACATCTGGTTTTCGAGTATCCTTAACCTTCAGTCCAAATTCTAAAGGATTCAATGGTTCCTCTGTTCTTGTATCGCGAATCTCAAAGTGAAGGTGTGGTCCAAAGGAGCCGCCGGTGTTGCCGCTGAAAGCGACTAGCTGGCCGCGGGTGACCTTGAACTGCTCTGACGAAGGGTAGAGGTTACCGTCGTTTTTGCTGCGATCGCGAAGTTGATCCTCCACCCACTGATCAATTTCGGTAGCAAAGGCGTTCAAATGACCGTAGACGGAAGTATAGCCTTGGGGATGACGGATGTACAATGCGTTGCCATAGCCGTATGGACTGACTGCAATTCTACTTACATAACCATCCTCGGCGGAATAGACCTTCATACCGCTGCGCCCTTGCGTCTTTATATCAATACCCCCATGGAAGTGGTTATCGCGAAGTTCGGCAAATGTGCCGCTCAACACCAGCGGAATGTCGAGTGGAGGCTGAGGTTCAAAGGTTTGGGCCTTCTGAACAACGGGCGTTAAGAAAATCCCTATGAAGAGGATGAATTTCTGCATACCACAAATCTACAATTATGGTATCT
>DMCR01000135.1 GCA_003445735.1 Cryomorphaceae bacterium | reverse complement strand
AGGGCATCGAAATCTGGCATAATCAACTTGCGCTCTTTCGGGCTTTCGTGATCGTCTTCTGGCTCTACAGCTTTGACTTCGGTGTTTTGCTCTTCTTCTGTTTCCTCCACTTCTTCGCTATTCTCAGGAGCTTCCGGAATAGGTATGATGCTTTCCTCCGTGGGCTGTGCGTTTTCTTGTGGGTCCAATTCTTCTTGACTCATCATCTACAAATTTTTGTAGTAAGCGGCATGAAACAATTGCCATGCTTTTTTCGCTTGCTCAGTTAACATTAGGTTGCCGCCGATCACGGCAGCACCCATTTCCTTACCCTTTAACATCATTGGGGTTGGATTCGGTTTGTAGGTCATATCAAAGATGGCGAATTCCTTCGTCATTATCGTATATGGCATTGGTAAATAATCGCCGGGGTAAATGGGTCCGCCCACTGGGGTGCAATTAATCCACCGGGGATAGGCCGCGGCTTGCACTTCCGTTAAACTTTCGTAGGTCACTGCTCCATGTCGCTGGACTATTAAATAACGGGTTTGACGTGCTTCTAGTACTGCGCACAGCGCCTTTGCAGCGCCACCTCCACCCAGCACGAGTGTAGGTTGTTCTGGCCCTAAGGCATCGAGGGTTTTGGCAATACCGTCCACGTCTGTATTGTAGCCAATGAATCGATCGCCATTTTTGACAATGGTATTGATAGCACCAATTCTTTTGGCACGCTCATCCACCTCATGCACCCAGTGAAGGGCCTTTTCTTTAAATGGAAAGGTGACGTTGATGCCCGTTAAATCTTCTTGATCGAATAACTCCAACATGGCCTTGTGATCCATGGAAGTGTGCTCATAACAAGTATATACACCTGGGGTGCCGCTTTCTTCCATGAAACCATGGTGCAGGGCTGGGCTTTTACTGTGCCCGATAGGATGTCCTATGAGGCCAAGGCGAATCATGCGCGCTTGAGTTTTCCGGCCCACTCCAATCCGAAGACGACTAAACCACCGGAAATGGCGAGGGGGAGAGCCAAGGTCCAATCTGCCCCTGGGGCTAAATTTTCAGTGATCAAGGGAACGTATTCTTCCTTCGGTGTGTCTTCGTATTTGACGTAATATTCCACCACCCATTTCCACGGCCAAAGCTTGTTTAGTGAACCCAACAAGAATCCTGAGAGCAGGGCCACGGCAATGCTGTAGTAGTGTTCGAAGACCCACTTCAAGGCTTTGGTGAAGCTGATCAGTCCGGCTACTGCACCAATACCCACGTAGGTAATAATGAGCAGGTTTCGATCACTAACGGCACTGAGAACGGTGGCATAAGCGCCCAATAACAAAAGGATGAAGCTGCCACTTATGCCTGGTAAAATCATGGCGCAAATGGCCAAAGCGCCACAAAGAATGAGGTAGAATGGGTGCTCTGTACCGCCCACAGCCGGTAAGGTGGTCACCCAGTAAGCAATAGCGGTTCCGATGACAAATGAAAGGATTTGTGAGGTGCCCCAGTGGGTGATGTTTCGTCCGACGATGAAGATAGAGGCGAACACGAGACCAAAGAAGAAACTCCAAATAGCGGTGGGGTAGTGCTCTATTGAATAGCCTAGGATGGAAGCTAGGGAAAGTACACTGGTGATAATCCCAGCGAAGAGGACCGCGAGGAAGGTACCGCCGATGTGGATCCATAGATCGCGGAATTGGCCCTTAAATAACAGCTTAATGGCATGCGCATCAAACCGGCTGAGGTTGCCAATTAATTCCTCGTAAATATTCGTGATAAATGCGATAGTTCCTCCGCTGACTCCGGGGACGACATCCGCCGCTCCCATGGCCATGCCTTTGAGAAACAAACTCAAATATTTCTGCATGGGTGAGTTATTTCAATTCTGCTAAAATAGCGGCCACTATTGGGACTTCAAGCAGATCTGGAAAGTATTCCGCAAATAGCGTTCGTAATTCTTCACGGTTCAAGTGTAAGTCATCTAAAACCTCCTTTGCGCTGATTATATCGTCGGCCGCGAAGAGATAACCAGCAAGAACTAATCTGAACTGAAGCACTTCTGGGAAGCGTTCAACGGCGTCGTAGAGAATCGCGATTGCTTGTTCTAGGAGGTCTAATTCTATTAAACACTCCACAAAATCTAAAACATCCTCCGAACCGTAGGTCTCGTCTAACCAGACTTTTTTGTAATCCTTGACCGCCTCGGCATGGCGTTCCAACTCCATGAGCACGCTCGCGCGCTCTAAATGCACATCATCCATATCGGGTTCGAGGGCGATGGCTTTGTTGAATTCACGCAAGGCCTCGTTTGAGCTGCCAAGTTCTGCTTCGAGTAAACCGATACGGAAATGCACATAGCCGCTGGGTAAGTCTTCGTTAACACTTTGTTTGTAAGCCGTAAGTGCTTCGATGTATTCTTCGTTGCGCTCGTAGATTCTTCCTTTTTCAAAGTAAGCGGCGTGGAAGGTTTCATCGGCGGTGATGGCCCATTGGAACATTTCCAAGGCTTGGGTTTCATTATCCTTTCGTAGTTGAAAAGCACCTAGCTGGTACCACAGCAAAGGGTTGTAGGGTTCTTTCTGTGTGAAGCTTTTAAACAATGAGATGGCACGGTCGTATTCGTTCGTAAAGTCTAGACACATGGCTAATTGGTACAATGCACCTTCGTCTAAATCTTCATCCTCTAAGCGGCACCAGCGTACCAAAATATTGATCGCCCTAGGGTAGTCGCCCTGGCTCAAATGCGTGTCTGCGATCATTTGTAACACCTCCACGGGATCGTCGGAACCGGCCAAGGCTTCGTCTAACAATTGTAATCCCTTCTGAGTATTGCCGCGGTGCATTAAGATCGTGGCGCGTGCGATGAGCAATTCCGTGGAACGCATATTCAAGCCTTCTAAGTGATTCAGTTTCGCCTCAGCCCGGGTATAATCTTTCATCGCAATGTCCAGTTGTACCTCCTTAATCTTGAAGGTAAAGGCCAAAGGATGAATGGCTTGAGCGATTTCTAATGCGTTTTTGGTTTGCTCAAAAGACCCCGTGTCTAGGTAATAGTCTAGAATAAGTTCTAAATCTTCAACATCGAAATAGGGTTGCCTCCCTTCGCTGATCGCGTTTTCGAATGAATGTACTAATGTTAAGGTCTGGTGGTCCTCAAATCGCATAGTAGAAAGATAAGTGCTTTGGGTATCGGGAGAAAGGGGCAAGGGGTCTCAGAGACTTGAAGTTTTCACACTGTTATTAACAAATAAGCAATTCTAATGCCATAGGTTGTGCACGGTGTTCTTTGCGGTTATCTTAGCCAAAAACATTCTACGCCTGCATGACACTGATCAAATCCATTTCGGGAATTCGCGGTACTATCGGCGGTGCCCCTGGCGAAGATTTAACACCTATTGATGCGGTAAAGTTTGCCGCAGGCTACGGCAGTTGGCTCAAAAAACGTGCATCGAATCCAACCGTGGTAATTGGCCGTGATGCGCGTCCTTCTGGGCCAATGCTGGAACAATTGGTCATTAGCACCTTGCAGTGTTTGGGTATTGATGTGATCAATGCTGGTTTGAGCACCACTCCGACGATAGAAATGCTAGTGCCTCGATATACGGCGGCGGGTGGCATTATCCTTACCGCATCGCATAATCCAGTGCAATGGAATGCGCTGAAACTCTTGAACGAGAAAGGTGAATTTGTCTCTGGTGATGATGGCGCGGAAATATTGGAATTGGCAGAAAGCACGGATCTACATTTCGCTGACGTAGGCAATCTCGGCAAACTCACGCTGTGTGAGGACGGTATGGATTGGCATATTGACCAAGTTTTGGCCTTGCCTTCTGTCGACGTCACAGCGGTGCAAGCGGTAAGCTTTAAGGTCGCCATTGATGCTGTGCACAGCTCTGGAAGTGTTGCCATTCCTATGTTGCTCGATAAATTGGGCGTTGCATACCACAACCTATATCCTGAACCGCACGGAAGATTCCCTCACAATCCAGAGCCCCTCGAAAAACATTTGGGCGCCATTATCGATGAAGTAAGCAACGGCAACTACGACCTCGGTATCGTGGTGGATCCGGATGTGGACCGCTTGGCCTTTATTGATGAAAAAGGCGCCATGTTTGGCGAAGAATATACATTGGTTTTAGTGGCCGATTATTTACTCTCGCTAACACCAGGGCATGTGGTGAGTAATATGAGCTCTTCCAAAGCCCTGCGCGATTTAGCGGAATCAAAGGGGTCGACCTACAGTCCCTCTGCTGTAGGAGAGGTGAATGTCGTAAACGAGATGAAGGCCAAACATGCCGTCCTCGGTGGGGAAGGCAATGGAGGAATCATCTTGCCAGAATTGCACTATGGCCGCGATGCGCTCGTAGGAATTGCGCTCGCTTTGACACACTTGGCCAAATCTGGCAAGACCATGAGCGAATTGCGTGCGGCCTATCCTCAATATTATATGGCCAAACAGAAAATTGAATTGACTCCAGGATTAGATGTCGATGGCATCCTTGCGACCATCGCTGGACGTTATTCAGATGAAGAATCTAATACCATTGATGGCATTAAAATCACTTGGTCAGACCGTTGGGTTCATTTAAGAAAATCCAATACCGAACCTATTATCAGAATCTACACTGAAGCACCCTCTACCGAAGAAGCTACAACATTGGGCGAGCGCTT
>DMCR01000097.1 GCA_003445735.1 Cryomorphaceae bacterium | reverse complement strand
TTTTATTCGTATCATTGTGAGTGAACACTTACAATGACTGAAAAACAACAAAAAATTCTTTCTTCGGCCCAAAAGCTCTTTGCTTTGGATGGAGTTGCCGCCGTGTCTACAGCGCGTATTGCTAAAGAAGCAGGTGTGAGCGAGGCGTTGATCTTTCGTCATTTTGGCAATAAGCAGCTGCTAGTGAATGCTGTAGTTAAAGCTGGTCTATCAGCCAAATCCTCCATCATAAACGGGGCTTTACACAGTCCGGATCCAGTTACACTCGTATATGCTGTATTATCTATACCCGCTGATGTACAAGATAATTATGATCTATTCTTGCCATGGGTATCGCACTTGCGCGCAGTACGGGATTATGGCATGGAGATTTCCTCGGATAGTTTTGTGCGTGAGCGATTGACTTGGGCCGTGGAGGAAATAGGCCATGGGCGTCCAGAGGCCGTAGCGTACACTATTGAGCGGGTGTTGGATCAAGCGGTGGAATTAGGCTTTACGGGTGAGGAGGATGAGGCGAACAATCTGAGTTTGGGATTACGTGAGATGCTCATTAATGAGTAAGTACTTACTTATTAATGAGCGAATGATGAGGTAAAAATGTTCGTAGTACTCATTAATTCGTGACCATTTGTTGGTCTTGTGCGGAAACGCCTGAGTTTTTTGAGCTATGATAATATCACGCTTTATTAATTTTAGCTTGGGTATTTGTGTCGCATTAATCTTTTTAGAGACTAAATTCTAACTGCATAGTTTTATTTTGTTCGGGTTGACTAGGTCAGAAGAAAAGGCGACCTTTCGGCTGCGGCTATTTTTATAGTTGCATTTCAGGAATATCTCCCTCGGCTACTAGTCGCCCGGCAGTCTTACTTTGAATCTCGTCTATGGTCACCCCAGGCGCTCGTTCCAATAGAACAAATCCTTGATCTGGATCTACTTCTAAAACGGCTAAATCTGTGACAATCTTTTTTACGCATTGCACCCCAGTAAGCGGTAGTGAACAGTTTGTTAAGAGTTTGCTTTCTCCAGCACGGTTGGTATGCTGCATGGCCACAATGATGTTCTCTGCAGATGCTACAAGGTCCATCGCGCCGCCCATTCCTTTTACCATTCGGCCTGGAATTTTCCAGTTTGCAATGTCCCCGTTATCGCTCACCTCCATGGCACCTAGAACGGTGAGTTGAACGTGCTGGCCACGAATCATGGCGAAGCTCAGTTCGCTCGAGAAGAAGCTCGCTCCCGGCATAGCCGTGATGGTTTGCTTTCCAGCATTGATCAGATCTGCATCTTCCTCCCCTTCGAAAGGGAAGGGGCCCATGCCTAATATGCCGTTCTCACTTTGAAATTCTACATTGATGCCTTGCGGGATGTGGTTCGCCACCAAGGTGGGAATCCCGATGCCTAAATTCACGTACCATCCGTCGCGAAGTTCCTGGGCGATGCGCTGTGCAATTTGATCTTTACTCAATCCCATGATTATTCGCTTTTGCCACGTACGGTGCGTTGTTCTATTCGTTTCTCATAGTCCACGCCTTGGAAGATTCGTTGCACGAAAATTCCTGGAATATGGATGCTATTCGGGTCCAATTCTCCTACTTCCACCAATTCTTCCACCTCGGCAACCGTAATCTTCCCGGCCATGGCCATCATAGGGTTGAAGTTGCGTGCTGTACCCTTGAAAATGAGGTTTCCCGACTTATCTCCTTTCCAGGCTTTCACGAAGGCAAAAGGCGCTTCGAAGGCATATTCTAAAATATGAGGCTTGTCATGGAAAACGCGTACTTCCTTGCCTTCGGCCACTTCTGTACCGTAACCGGCCGGCGTGTAGAAGGCAGGCACACCCGCTCCGGCTGCGCGACAACGCTCCGCCAAGGTGCCTTGTGGAATGAGTTCCACCTCAAGCTCTCCACTCAACATCTGGCGCTCAAATTCATCGTTCTCACCGACATAAGAGGCAATCATCTTTTTAATTTGTCGCGTGTGTAAGAGCAATCCAAGGCCGAAATCATCAATTCCGGCATTGTTGGAGATGCAGGTTATACCCGTAGTGCCTTTTTCGCGGATGGCGGCGATAGAATTCTCAGGAATTCCACACAAGCCAAATCCACCAAACATCACGGTCATATTATCTTCTAATCCTTCCAGAGCAGCGGTAGCATCTGGGACGACTTTCGAGATATAATTGGTTGTAGGCATAGGTAATTTTTCTGTGAGTATAAGGTAAGGAAAAAGCCCACAAGTATGGCCAGCGTGGCTTTGGTTTAATCTTCTATGGCAGGAAGCAATGTCGTACTGACTGCACCAAATCCGATGCGTATATTTCCGTTGAAACAGTGGCCGCGCATGGTGATGGTATCGCCATCTTCAATGAATGAGCGCGTTTCACCTGTATCAAGGGTGATCGGCTCCTTGCCCGCCCAGCTCAACTCCAACATAGAGCCGTAGCTGTCCTTGGTAGGTCCTGAAATGGTCCCCGAAGCCATCATATCGCCCGCATTGATATTACAACCATTGACGGTGTGGTGGGCCAATTGCTGACGCTGGTTCCAATACATGTACTTATAGTTCGAGCGGCTGATCACCGTCTCCTTCTTGCCCTGTGGAGCCAGGCCTACTTCAAGCGCGATATCATAGTTGTTCGCGCCATTAGTTTCTAAATACGGCAACACTGGTGGATTCTGCTTTGGACCTTTTACTTTGAAAGGCTCCAAAGCATCCATGGTGACTACCCACGGGCTTATGCTCGATCCGAAGTTTTTACCCAAGAACGGTCCCAGAGGAATATATTCCCACTTTTGGATATCTCGTGCGCTCCAATCATTAAAGAGTACCATTCCAAAGATGTACTCATCGGCTTCCTCCGCATTAATGCGGTGGCCCAATGGTTTGCCCTCACCGGTAATGAAAGCCATCTCAAGTTCAAAGTCCATGCGCGCCGAAGGCCCGAATTGCGGAGCATCGGTACCCGGTGTCATGCGTTGGCCTTTTGGGCGGTGCAAATCCACCCCGCTAATCACGATAGAGGAGCTGCGGCCGTGGTAGCCCACAGGAATGTGCTTCCAGTTCGGGAGTAGTGCGTTTTCCGGGTCACGAAACATCTTACCCACGTTGGTAGCATGCTCAATAGAGCTGTAGAAATCAGTATAATCTTGAACGAAGACCGGCATGAGCATCTGTACGTGGTCCACTGGGAATAGGGCTTGGTTTTGATAATCCACACGAGACTTTAACTCGTCGTTGTTTTCATCGAAGATTTCCGCCAATCTGTTGCGAACCTTGCGCCAAATTGGTCGCCCTAAAGCAATGAAATCATTGAGGGTATCTTGCAAGAACACATCGTCTGGCAAATCGATGCCTTTGAAGTATCCCAATTGTTGTAACGCACTCAAATCAATGGCCGTGTCGCCAATGCGTGTTCCGGTGGTTATGATATCATCTTCCGGTATAAACACCCCAAAGGGCAGGTTTTGAATGGGGAAATCACTGTCTTTAGGGACAGGAATCCATGAAGTTCTTTTAGGATCGTTCGCTGCTAGGTTCATCTATATTACTCTTGAGTAGGATTAGAGGGTTCCTCTGCTTTCTTGTTCGCGCTCAATGGCTTCAAACAAAGCCTTAAAATTCCCTTTTCCGAAGCTCGTAGCTCCTTTGCGCTGAATGATTTCAATAAACACTGTGGGACGGTCCATGAGAGGTTTGGTAAATAATTGGAGTAAATATCCCTCATCGTCACGGTCCACCAAAATCTTGTATCGCTTTAACACCTCAACATCTTCGTCGATGGCGCCCACGCGCTCTTGAAGATTGTCATAGTAGCTGTCCGGTACATCCAGGAAATCCACCCCGCGCTCACGTAATTCATGAATGGTGTAGATGATGTTATCTGTAGCAAGGGCCAAGTGTTGCACCCCTGCACCATTGTAGAAATTGATGTACTCCTCAATTTGCGAGCGCTTCTTGCCTTCTGCTGGTTCGTTGATTGGGAATTTGATGCGGCCATTGCCATTGGACATAACCTTTGACATCAAGGCCGTGTATTCGGTAGAAATATCCTTGTCGTCAAATGAAATGATTTGTGAGAAGCCCAAGACCTCTGCATAGAACTTCACCCAAGTATTCATCTGACCCCAGTCGACATTACCAACCATGTGATCGATGTACTTTAACCCTACCGGCTTCGGCTGATAGCTTGGCGTACGTGCAACATAGCCGGGTAAGAAGGGCCCGTCGTAATCATTCCGCTCCACGAACATATGTACGGTTTCGCCGTAGGTATAGATTCCGGAAGTGACCACTTTACCGTGTGCATCCTCTCTCACTTTTGGTTTTTGGTAAGGCTTCGCGCCTCTTTTGGTGGTTTCCTCAAATGCCTTCTTGGCATCTGGCACCCAAAGGGCGATAAATTTCACTCCATCTCCGTGTTCGTTGAGGTGGCGGTTGATGTCGCTATCCTTGACCATTGAAGAAGTGATGACCAAGCGGATTTTATCTTGTTGAAGTACATAGGAGGTGCGGTCCTGTATGCCTGTTTCTAAACCGGCATAGGCCACTTCTTGAAACCCGAAGGCGGTCTTAAAGTAATAGGCACTTTGTTTTGCATTCCCCACATAGATTTCTACGTGATCGGTGCCCCATAATTCAAGGAAATCTTGGGCATCTGCAAATTGTTTAGGTAGTGTGTTTGTCATGATCGTAGGTTATTTGATCCAGCTCTTGTGGTATTTGCCGTCGCTCAAGGCAATGGCCTGTTCTGTGACTTTTAATGGCTTGAAGGTATCGACCATTACCGCATATTCTTCGGTTCCTTTTTTGCCGATGGAACCTTCATATGTTCCCGGTGCCGGTCCGTGTGGTATGCCTGCAGGGTGAAGGGTGATGTGTCCACGTTCAATATTGTTGCGGCTCATGAAATCACCGTCCACGTAGTACAACACTTCATCGGAATCGATGTTGCTGTGGTTGTACGGTGCCGGGATGGCCTGTGGGTGGTAATCGTACAAACGAGGTACAAAAGAACATACCACGAAGTTGTTGGTTTCGAACGTTTGGTGTACCGGTGGCGGTTGGTGTACGCGTCCGGTAATAGGTTCGAAATCTTTGATGTTAAAGGCGTAGGGGTAGTTGAACCCGTCCCATCCGACGACATCAAAGGGGTGAGAGGCGTAGATGTAGTTATGCATCATATCCTCCTTCTTCACCTTGATAGTGAAATCACCTAATTCGTTTTTTGCAGGCATGTGGGCCGGCGCACGGAAATCACGTTCGCAATAAGGGCTGTGCTCTAATAATTGGCCAAACCAATTTCTATAGCGCTTCGGCGTATAAATGGGCGACCCACTTTCCACGATAAATAATCTATTCGCCTCCGTGTCAAAATGGAATTGCTGAATCATTCCGCGCGGGATGATGAGATAATCTCCGGGTCCAAAGGTCAAAGCGCCCATCTGCGTATACAACGTTCCAGAACCTTCATGGATAAATACCATTTCATCCTGCTGCGCATTCTTGTAGAAATAGTCCGACATGCTCTTTTTCGGGGCCGCCAATGAAATAGTCAAATCACTGTTGGTCAACACGGGCGTTCTTGACGAGAGGTAATCGTCGGTAGCAGGGACTTTAAAACCTTCGAGTAGGTAGGCCTTCATATTCTTGTCCACGGCAATTTTCGGCGCAACATCCACACTTTCCAATACCTCCTTGACCATAGTCGGTGGATGTTCGTGGTAGAGCAGGGTGGACATCCCGTCAAAACCTATAGTTCCAAAGAGTTCTTCGTGGTACAAACTCCCATCGGCTTTACGAAATTGGGTGTGCCTTTTGTGGGGAATGCTTCCAGATTTCTGATAGAATGGCATACTATTCTGTTTGTGGGTTCCCTACAAATATAGTGTAACTTCGAGGTGTAATTTCTGAGATATGTCATCTGTTTTCGACCATGCAAAGGCCCTATATGATTCCTTGAAATCTGGCCAAACCATTAGCCCTATACGCGATGATATCAATAACGATATTTCCACGGCCTATGCCATACAGCAGGAGCTCGTAGAGTTACGCATGAAGGACGGTGAGCGCATCGTGGGCAAGAAGATTGGCTTGACTAGCCCTGCGGTTCAGCAACAGCTTGGCGTAGACCAGCCGGATTACGGCATTTTGTTCCATACGATGGATCGCAGTGCCACGGGTACAATCAGTATGGGTGAGCTGATGCAACCTAAGGTCGAAGGAGAATTGGCCTTCGTACTTGGAGCAGACCTAACCAACGCAGATTTGACCCTCGATGAATTAAAAGCCGCCATTGCTGAAGTACGAGCCTCTATTGAAGTCGTGGGCTCCCGCATCGAAGGCTGGAACATTCGCATCTCAGACACCATCGCCGACAACGCCTCC
>DMCR01000104.1 GCA_003445735.1 Cryomorphaceae bacterium | reverse complement strand
AAAATTTTAGTGTGCCTCAAGCCAATTAGACCCTGTACCCACCTCAGCAACCATAGGTACCTCCAATGACACGGCGGCTTCCATCTTCTTCACCACCAGCGCCTTCAGCTCCTCGAGCTCGTCCTTGTAGACATCGAAAACCAATTCATCATGCACCTGCAACAACATCTTAGATTTCATATTGGCCGCACGTATCGCCCGATCCACCTCAATCATCGCCAGCTTGATAATATCCGCTGCTGACCCCTGAATAGGTGCATTGACTGCATTTCGCTCACTGTGACCACGAACCACAGCATTGCGGCTCTCGATATCTTTTAAGTAACGGCGACGACCAGTGATGGTCTCCACATACCCGTGATCGCGAGCAAAAGAAATCTGATCGTCCATGTATTTCTTGATGCCTGGATAGGTACGGAAGTACCCATCAATTGCGGCCTTCGCCTCTTTACGGCTCATATCCGTCTGCTGACTCAATCCGAAAGCACTGACCCCATAGACGATACCGAAGTTCACCGTCTTGGCATTCGAGCGCTGCTCGCGCGTCACCTCCTCGGGCGCAACTTCAAAGACCTTCGCCGCAGTAGCACGGTGAATATCTTCCCCAGCTTGAAACGCCGCAATCATCGCCTCATCCTTCGCCAACGCTGCAATGACGCGCAATTCGATCTGGCTGTAATCCGCAGCAAGTAAAATACGTTCCTCATCTCCCGGAGTAAACATCGCACGTACCTTACGGCCATTTTCTGTGCGAATAGGGATGTTCTGCAAGTTTGGGTTCGTAGAGCTCAATCGACCTGTGGCTGCAACCGTCTGGTTAAAGCTCGTGTGAATACGCCCGGTCTTCCCGTGCACCAATTCCGGCAGGGCATCCACATACGTGCTCTTAAGTTTCTTCAGCTCACGGAAATCTAAAATCTTATTGATAATAGGATGGCTTTTCTTCAAGCCTTCAAGAATGGCCTCGGACGTCGCATATTGCCCAGTCTTCGTCTTCTTTGGTTTATCAGAAAGTTTTAGGTCTTCAAAGAGCACCTGGCCTAATTGCCGCGGAGAACCCACATTGAACGGACGCCCTGCCAACTCGACGATATCTTCTTCCAATCGCACGATAACCTCTCCCAGCTCGCCACTGTAGGAGTGTAGCGCCCCGACATCTACGCGAATTCCCTCGCGCTCCATCCGCGCCAAAACCGGCACCAAGGGCATTTCGATATTACGGAACACCTTATCAACCCCCGTCTCTACGAGTTTGGGTTCGAAAATCTCTTTTAATTGGTAGGTAATATCCGCATCCTCGGCCGCATAATCCAAAATCTCATCCGGTGATAAATCGCGCATGTTCTTCTGATTCCTGCCCTTACCGATCAGCGATTCAATAGAAATACACTGATAGTTCAAATAGGTTTCCGCCAAGATATCCATATTGTGGCGCATATCTGGCTGAATCAAATAATGCGCAATCATTGTGTCGAACAGCTGGCCTTTAAGCTCCACGCCATAGTTCATCAAGACACTGATATCGTATTTGATGTTTTGTCCAATTTTTTCGCCCGAACTCGCCCAAAACGGTGTAAACGCATCGACCATTTCCTGTGCCGCAGCACGATCCAAAGGTACTGGCACATAATAGGCCTTGCCTTTCGCTGGAGAGAAACTCATCCCCACTAACTCCGCATCAAGGGTATCTAGGGAGGTAGTCTCTGTATCGAAAGCCACGCTGGGTTGTTGGGCCAAAATTTGGGCCAATTGGCGTGCTTCCACCGCCGTTTCCACCATCTGGTACAAATGTGTCGTAGTCGCTACACTTTCTCTGGTAGAAATACCAGCAGTCGCAGCCTCAGTCGGAGTATCGTCGCCGCCAAATAAACTCATCTGGTCGTTGGAACTCAAACTAACTTTCGTACTCACCGGCTTCGCTTCTGCCAGGGCACTGGCCTTGGTTTGAGTCAGCCCTAAACGACGCCCCAACGTGCGGAATTCAAGCTCCTCAAAAATACCCAATAAGGCCTCTTGGTCCCAAGGATCACGAACCAAGGTATCCGTAGAAAAATCTATAGGCACATCAGTAATGATACGGGCCAATTTCTTCGAAAGCACCCCAAGCTCCGCATTATCACGAATCTTTTCGCCCAGCTTTCCTTTGATCTCATCCGAATGCGCAAGCGTCTCCTCTAACGAGCCGTACTGAGCTAAAAGCTTTTGAGCAGTCTTGGCACCCACACCCGGTAAACCGGGAATATTATCGACGCTATCACCCATCATCCCGAGGTAGTCGATGACTTGCTCGACACGGTCTAATCCAAATTTTTCACAAACCTCAGCCTCACCCCAAACCTCTGGAGGGTTTCCGCCGCGACCCGGACGATACATATAAATGTTCGGGCTTACAAGCTGACCAAAGTCCTTATCCGGAGTCATCATGTAGGTCGTAAAACCTTCTTGCTCGGCTTTTTTCGCTAGGGTTCCTATGACATCGTCCGCCTCAAAGCCTGGCACGCCGAGGGCTGGAATATTGAAGGCTTCGAGAATTTTATAAATGTAGGGTACCGCAATCTTGATTGCCTCGGGTGTGGCATCGCGGTTCGCCTTGTATTCAGGGAACATTTCATGGCGCTCCGTGGGCTGCGGAAGATCGAAACATACGGCAATATGCGTTGGATTTTCCTTGGATAACAAATCCAGCAATGCCATGGTAAACCCATAGATGGCGCTCGTATCCATACCGCCGGAAGTAATGCGTGGGTTTTTCGCAAAAGCGAAGTAGGCACGAAAGATCAATGCATAGGCATCGAGCAAAAAAAGTTTTCTATCGTAATCCGGGGTTTCTTGGCCCATATATTACCAGTTAGAATTGTCAAAATTTGAAGCAGTTAAGTTAGGGACTTCGTCTCAATTACCCATTTTTGTAACCTAAAACAATCGGAGCAAAATCCCGTTGTTCCTATGCAGACACACAGATATAATGATCTTTCGCATACTGTTTACTTTAGGTCTAGTTCTCGCCATAGATCTTTACGCCTACCAAGCCTTCCGGGCCGTTTTTAAAAGCTCTGCCACCCCCTGGATTTACTGGGGTATCACGGTAGCTTACGTGGTTCTGAGCCTCATAGTCACCGCGTTGATGTTGAACGGCAAGGTAGATTTTAAAATAGGAGGTATACTTTTCGGCGGTTCCATCCTTTTGGCCATCCCAAAACTCATGGCCACCATCCCTCTCTTTATTGAAGATATCTCGAGAATCATTCATTTCGCGATCCGATTATTTACTACCCAACCCGCACTACTCCCTGAACGCCGCGCCTTTATCTCAAAAATTGCGCTCGGACTCGCCGCAATACCTTTCTTGGGAATCCTAGACGGTATTTGGAAGGGGCGTTACCGATACCGCGTCATAAGCCATACCTTAGAATATGAGGACTTACCGGATGCCTTTGACGGATTCACCATCACACAGATTTCAGATATCCACAGCGGTTCATTCGACAACCAAGAAAAAGTACAATACGGGATAGACATGGTCACTGAGCTTGGTGCGGATGCCATAGTGTTCACCGGAGATATGGTCAACAACATCGCTGATGAAGCCGAGCCTTGGGTCCCAACCTTCCAACGATTAAAAGGGAAATTGGGCATCTTCTCCATTCTTGGCAACCACGACTATGGCGATTATTGGAAGTTCCCTACCCCAGAAGCCAAGGTGGCGAATCTCAATCGACTCAAGGACATTCAGAAGGAGATGGGTATGGACCTGCTGCTGAATGAAAGCCGATATTTCGAACGCAATGGACAGCGTATTTACCTCGCAGGTGTTGAGAATTGGGGATTGCCTCCCTTCAAGCCTTACGGAGATCTAGATAAAGCATTGGAACAAATTCCAAAAGAGGCGTTCACCGTGTTATTGAGCCACGATCCTAGTCATTTTGATGCTAAGGTCAAGCAACACCCGAACAAGGTGCACCTCACCCTAAGTGGTCATACTCATGGCATGCAGTTTGGCATTGAAATTCCTGGATGGATCAAATGGTCTCCCGTGAAATGGAAATACCCAAAATGGGCTGGTATTTACCGCGAAGAAGATGGTAAGGTCTTGCACGTGAACCGTGGATTTGGCTATTTGGCCTTCCCGGGACGTGTCGGAATGTGGCCGGAAATCACCCATATTACCCTTAAAAAGAAATTAGCTTAATCCTGCTTTTGGTATAGGCGTGACATAAAGTATATGTGCGGTAAACTCAGGGCGCTCAGGAAGATCAGGAAGTAACTGCTCCATTGGGAAAGAGAATTACGGTCAAATTGGAAAATCAACAAAAACAAGGCCACTGCACCAATAGTGAAAGGCAATGCGCGCATGAACATTTGAAGGTGCGACCATTGATGTAACTTTTTGAGATGATCCCAACCCGAGGCGCTGTGCTGAAGGATAAAATAGGTTCCAAAGGCAATGGCCAAGGATTGCTCCCCGAGCAGCAGCAGCGTCGCAATCGATATCAACCAAGGCACAGAGGCAAACCACAAGCCTCCAATCACGCCTGCAGCTGCAGCCGCGCGATATGCAGTCACTAGCGCACCCTCAGAAATCGTTACTTCTGAAATCCCCATCGTACTGAGCACTAGATTGACGTCAGACATGTGCGGCAATAGCAACAGTGCAAAGAGAATAGTTCCCCAAACCATGGATAAAATAGCACTCGGCAATCCCCACTCTCTCATATCAGTTTCTCCGAAATGCCATGCACTATAAAGTATGAAAGCCAGCAATCCAACAATAGGACTGGCGGCCCAAAACAATAAGACAATAGCCATGATTCCGCTGTACCTTAAAATGAACTTCGGTAAACGCATTCCGTTGGCATGGCCGTAACCGTCCAGTGCACCGTGTGGTATACCTATTAAAAACAGCATAAAAACAAGAATAGCTAGGGAAATAGGCTGGGCGAATTGCGGTAAGGTCGCCTGCAATCCCATAGCAGTGAGTACCATGGCCATGGGCGCCCAACGCGCCGGACGAGTGCGCAAGAATGCGAAGAAGGAAGCAACCACGGCCCACAAAAACTTCATAATGGGAAGACCTGCGAACATGCCTAATTCCCAACGAAGGGTACTCTTCTCATCCAAGAATCCAAAAATCCCTTCGTGCGTGCGTTTCGTGAAAAGCTTTGTAAAGATCTCCTTACCCCATTGCGGTTTGTACTTCAATATATGTAAGAGCAAATGATCATAGAAATAATGTCGGCCAATACCAGTACGGGGCCAATACCAAAATTGATGTTTACGCATCACCGTTTTTTGCTCGAGCTCGCCGACCAACTCCTTGGCACGATCATACATATATTTAAAACCATAGCCAGTAGTCGGTTTAATAACAGCTCCCCTTGCGCCCATTGAAATGATTCGAGCGTCAGGATGCTGCTGCAAAGCATGTTGAGTCATAGGAATAACTCCTTGTTCTTCATGAATAACATCATACGGTCCTTCTAATCCAAAGAGGTAACTCTTCAAATGAGTTATGGCCAAGTCATCGGGTAAGACCTCACTTCCGAAACGTGTCACCTCTACCAAGGCTTCGTGTTCATCTATGGGAAGGATATACATGAATTGAGTAAACCCGTTTTGAGGAATATTGAAATCCATCAATACCAACTGCGATGGATCCCAGTTCGGCCAATCCGTCTTTACACGCCATCCCGTAAAACTTTGCAAGACCAAAGGACCTGTTGGTTCTTTGATTTCAGGTGGGCGACTGTCATAAACACGTTTAGCCATCCATTTAGTATTTTCAGAATACACAGCCACTCCTTCCGCTTCACTCTTGAAGCTTGTCAGAGGGGCACGCACAAGATTAATACCTGGATATTGCAGGACGATTTTTTTCGCATGCTCATATAATGTGATGCTCTCCAACATCCCATAGCGCATGAATTTCATGTGCTCCACCTCACCATTGAAATCAAGCTTAGACCACTCCTTTAATAATAAGGGACGTAATGTGGGAAAAATAGGATCTTGATGATGGCCCCAAAAACAATAGGTCTTATCGTTCTTCCATTTTGATTCAGCTTCTAGGATCAAAACATCCAAATCTTGGAGTATTCCGCGCTCTTGCAACTCCAAAAGCAATAAACTATTGGAAGCTCCTAAACCGATGAGCGCTAAATCGTAAATCATTATAAAATGTACATTATACCTTTTATAAATAGAGAAACATTTTTCAAAAGCTTTTGTTCATCTAACTATGCTTATAGTGTTGATTCAGAGGAAAAAATCGAGTTTTCAAGGCATTTTATAAGTGTTTATACTCAATTTTAAGTTCGTGATGAACAATACCCATAAGAGGTAGTTAAGTGGTAGTTATAACCTTTAATTTTTTAACACCATGTCTCTATTTCTAGAAATAGCGAAGTTCCCGGTCGATGATCCGGTAACGTTCACATTCTTCGCTGGCTATATGGCAATGTTTGCCGCGTCAGTGTTCTTCTTCATGGAGCGCAGCCGCGTTTCTGATGAATGGAAAACCTCTATGTTGGTAAGTGGATTGATCACAGGTATTGCTGCTGTTCACTACTACTACATGAGAGATTACTACCCAGTTTATGGTAGTCCTGTAGTATTGCGCTACGTCGATTGGACTTTAACAGTTCCTTTGATGTGTGTTGAATTCTATTTGATTACTAAGAAAGTAGGTGGTACAATGGCAATTCTATGGAAGCTAATCTTGGCTTCAGTAGCAATGCTTGTATTGGGTTACATTGGAGAAGCGTTCTACGCTGATCAATCACAATCGTGGGTATGGGGAGCACTCTCTGGTGCTGCTTACTTCTACATTGTATGGTTAGTTTGGGCTGGCGACGTTGCTAAACTTGCTAATGCAGCAGGTGGTAAAGTTGCTAAAGCAAACTCTTTGTTACGCAGATTTGTATTAGTCGGTTGGGCTATTTACCCTATCGGTTACATTTTAGGTACTGAAGGTGGTTTATTCGGAATGTCTATTGGCTCTGCTGATGACGGTCTGTTGAACCTTTGCTACAACATCGCAGATGCGGTGAACAAAATTGGATTCGGTCTCGTAGTGTACGCTTTGGCAGTTAGCAAAGACGAAGCTGCGGCTTAATCATAGTTTCAGAGTGTTGGTTAGCCCCGCGACAAGGTCGCGGGGCTTTCTATTTTATGCCCCCTCCTTTTCGACGTGATAATTAATGGTAATAATGTGATAACCTGCAAACTACACGCCGGGGTATTTTTGGACGAACTAAATTCTATAAGCATGCGCAAAACTCTTCTCCTATTATTACTTCCACTGTTGTGCGTTGGCCAAAAAACCGGCTATCACAGCTACACCCTAGACCTCATTAATGTCAAGGACGATAGAGTCAAGGTTACGGTAGACGCCACAAAGATGAACTTTGGCGATTATATTGCGGGCGCAGAATTTAACTTTCCCGCAACTATCCCTGGAACCTACGCCACCTTAGACTACGGTCGCTTCATCAAAGACTTCAAAGCCTATGGCGCCGAAAGCAAATCCTTAAAAGTGAAAAAGAAGGGGAATACATATGTGATCAAGGGCGAACCAAAGAAGATCGAGTATTGGGTGGACGATTCCTTTGACTCAAAGGTGCGCAAAAACAAGATTTTTGAACCGGCTGGAACGAACAATCAAGAGGGACGTAACTTCTTGATCAATGCCGCCGGGTACTTTGGTTTTTTTACTGGTGCCGAGGAAATGCCCATCACCCTAGAGGTCAAAAAGAGTCCTTCACTTTATGGGCTGAGTGCGATGAAGGGCTATTCCTATGGCAACACCCAAAACTTCCATGCCAAGGATTACCACCAACTCTTGGATTGCCCCATCATGTTCTCGAAGCCGGATACGACCTCATTCAAATTGGGCCCGACAAAAGTCACCATCGGAGTATTTAGCGAGAGCGGACGAAAATTATCAGAGGACATCTACGAGCAGGTACGTCTTAGTATGGGCGCCATTGAATCCTTCCTGCACGGCGACCTTCCCGTAGACCGCTATGCGTTTATTTTCTATATCAAGGACCTCAGCGAATTCCAGGGTTTAATGGAAGGCACTGAGATTAAACTAGGCACCATCGTAAAAGCGCTGAGAGAATTGAACGGCCAAGGCTTTGGCGCATTAGAACACGGCAACAGTTCCGTGTATTATTTACCCGATTTCGGCAATGATATGGTCCT
>DMCR01000125.1:8982-12404 GCA_003445735.1 Cryomorphaceae bacterium | reverse complement strand
CAGAACCACCGTTAAATCCGAACCATCCCAACCAAAGAATCAATACTCCGGCGGCTGCGAACGGGATATTATGACCTGGGATAGCTCTAGGTTTTCCGTATTTGTCAAATTTACCAATACGTGCACCAAGTTTCGCTATGTACAATAAAGCAGCCCAACCTCCGACAGAGTGAACGAGTGTTGAACCTGCGAAATCATAGAACCCCCACTCGTCAAGGAATCCACCGCCCCATTTCCATGAGCCGATAATTGGGTATACTAAGCCCACATAAAGAATAGTAAATACAAAAAATGAACCTAGTTTAGCGCGTTCAGCTATTGCACCTGATACGATGGTCGCTGCGGTTGCGGCGAACATGCCTTGGAATAAGAAATCTGTCCAATAGGTATATCCTTCATTATAGCTGAGGTCCAGCCCTGCCTCGCCTATGGGGCTCTCAAGCCCAAAGAGACCCACATAATAATCGGGTAAGATGCCATGCCAGAAACTCGCGGGGTACATCAGGTTAAATCCTATAAAGGCGTATAGGACCAATCCAATGCTGATAATAAAGAAGTTTTTGAAAAGGATGTTGATGGTATTTTTTTGCCGAGTAAGGCCTATTTCCAGAAAGCTGAAGCCCAGATGCATGAAAAACACCAATGCTGTGCTGATCATCATCCAAAGGTTGTTTATGGTAAGAGTTAGAGTTGTGTCCATTTATTATCTGTTATTTCAAAGTGAGTCCCCCGTTTTCTCCGGTGCGAATACGATAAGCCTCCTCAACGGGAACCACGAATATTTTTCCGTCGCCCACTTCTCCAGTTTTTGCCGCACTGAGAATAGCATTTACGGTAACCTCCACGAAATCGTCATTAACAACAATGCTTAAAAACCGACGTTGAATGTCGGAAGAGCTGTAGGCCACACCTCTATATAGATTTTCCTTCTTTTCATGCCCTACGCCAGTTACATCCCAGTAACTAAAGAAGTATACATTGACATTATGAAGTGCATCCCGCACCTCATCAAATTTTGATTTTCTGATGATGGCTTCAATCTTTTTCATAATTCCCGGGGGTTGTTTGCGACAAAACTAATGTTTTTGGCATAACACCCCCCAATAATTTAGGGGTAAGTGAAAAAAATTTGTCATAATTTATTTTTAAACCCCAAAAATTAGAGGGTTGATAATTGAAAAAATCACAATATATCCAACTAAACCCCTATCTTGATGGGAGCAGTTGAGTCAAAAGTTTCATTTTAGTGATTTTTACCCTGTGAGTTCTGGAACCAGTGTTGCTAGGATGTTTAATACAGATAAATAAAAAACCCGAGGAACTTTGGAAGCATCTCGGGTTTCTTAAGCTTATTGGCTTAGTAACATGTACTAAGGTTTTGTTCGCAGCTTAGGTTTAATGGTTAATCCAAAACTCTATTTTTTTTATTCGAAGTGCGTTATATTTGTGTAATAACATATTTGTAACATGTTTAAAAAACGTAATACGCATCGTGTTTGGCTTGCTTTAATAGTAGTTTTAATGTTCTGTAAATCAACGTATTCAATTGGATATATTAGTTGGTATAATGATCAAGATAAAGCGATCCACAGAATAAGTGTTTTAAACGGAAATCACGTTGTGTTTTATGAGAATCACATAGACACACTTTCGTCTTTTCACCAAGATTACAACAATTCTAACCTACGATTATCAGGAAAGGGTCAGCATTTTGCCGTCAATGGAAGATTAATTGTTGTTTTTGGAGGATGTGGGTCTGTCTTTTCTATTGATACCGCGGCTAGATCTATAACTAGGTTAGATTTGACCATACATTCCGGCTACAATTTTGATGCGTATCAGTTTAAACGACGCGATACCATATTTTCCTTTGGTGGTTATGGGTTTTGGACGGAAAATAATCTGCTAACGTATTTCAGCGAGCTTCGAAAAGAGTGGAATGTATACTCTGTTGGTACTTTTCCTCCTTATACCCCTGATTTTGAAGAAGGAGTGACCTATAAGTTTGCATTTTATGATGAAGGAGAGGATGCGTTATATGCATTGCGTCAGAATGTTTTCTACAAGTTTACTTTCGGTAGTGGTGAATGGGATCGCCTTGGTAATCTTGCTTTAGAGAATATTTTCCCGGACAGGGGTACTTTTGGAGTCTCAAATCTTCATCGTTTGAATGACTCAACGGTAATGATGATGGGAGGATTAAGGGCGTATTATGTAATGCCAAGGCATAATATTATTTATGATGTTACCATGCCAAATGGCTTAAATGCTAATACCGGACGTCGAAGCAATCAATTCGGATTCAATCGCGGCTATGATCTCGAAAATGAGCTTCTCTTAGTAAAGTTTTCGGATAAGATTGAGCAGGGCTATCTATTTGAGTATGTCAATAGATTGCCGAAAAGAATTAATTGGGAATCACAACTATATTCTCAAGAGACACTGACAAAACAAGCCAAGTTTGGTTTTTCTTTATTTGGTTTCTTGCTCATTGGTGGTTTTCTGACCTATTGGATCAGAACCTTGTACCTCAAACGCCGCTACCAATACTTCACCGAGGCGCAATGGAAATTCATTCAGCGCCTCGACAAAGGAGTTTTGCAAACGCAGGATCTTAATGAATTTCTGGAGCTAGGGACTTCTTCATGGGAAGTGCAGCGCCGCAAGCGTAGTGAGTACATTAAAATGATCAATGGGGTTTGTATGAATCAATTAGGTTGTGAACTCGTTCTCCGCCAAAAATCCCCAGAAGATAAACGTCAAGTTTTATATGTCATGAATGTCGAGGTAAAGAATAAATTGGCACGATTGATGTAATTAGTTACATACTTTAACCTAATTCAAAGTTTCATGCGTAAGACTCTCCTCCTTTTATTATTTGCATTTTCCTCAGCAGCACTTGGCCAAAGTCGTTGGGGTCTACGTACTGGTTTAAACTATACCCTCAACGCGGTGCAATTCGACCAAGCCGTTAGCTCGGCTCAAGGAATTTTTGAGGGCACGGTTCCTGATAATGGCTACCACCTTGGTTTATACGGTCGTCAATTTTTAGGGGACCAATTATATGCTTCGGGTAGCGCCATCTATGGTAAGGATATTCAGATCGTAAATCATACCGTGGGAGGCACCACAACCACTTCACGATTTGACCACCAGTTCGTTCAGCTCGACGCTGGTTTGGGCATTAGATTGTTCAAGTTCGCCCGCGCAGAAGGTGGTATCCATTTTATCAATGCTGTTGGAAACTCCGCATACAGCCAAACCTTTGAGTCTCCAACTGCAGGGTACAACCTAGGTCTTGGAGTAGATGTTTGGAAGCTTAGCCTTGATTTAGTGTACTACGCAAGCTTACAAGATCACCAAGGCGATTGGAATGGAATCCCTTTGAGCTACGAGCGTTCGCAGTTCATGCTGAGTATAGG
>DMCR01000125.1:0-8626 GCA_003445735.1 Cryomorphaceae bacterium | reverse complement strand
CAATTTTTGGCACGCTCTTTGTAACACATTAATCGTGCGTCAGTAAATTGAGTGTAAGCGAGTAATTCATATTTGACGCGACATGGTTTTGTTCAGCAAGCCACTCCGTACCCCGGGGTGGCTTGTTTTCTTTTATACCACTGTGAATGCGGCCTCGCCAAGGCCGTCGACCTTCACTACAACTTGAGCATGTCCCTCTATGAAGTGGGCTGCTGTTGCGGCTCCTGCAAAAACAATCATTCCCTTTTTCAAGGCTATGCCGTATTGCTTGGCCAATCGTGTTGCGGCCGCTAAAGCCTCAAAAGGATTGTCTAGAATGGCATCGCTATTTCCTTCAGCGATGATGTCGCCGTCGAAGAATTGGACCATATCTAAACCATTCAATCCAAGAGGAACCTTGCACCAAGGGCCCATCGCATAACCACAAGAGCTGCAATTGTCCGCCACTACATCCTCCAATGAAAATTTGAAGTTTTCGTAACGCGAATCAATGACCTCAACCGCTGCGGCCACGCCATCGACGTAGTTAACCACTTCGTCCACCGATAAGGCACCTACTATATCTTGGCTCAACTTAAAAGCAATCTCTGGCTCTGCGCGCGGATGAATGCATTGGCTGCGCTGCAAGGGTTGTTCGGGCGAGATGTTCATATCAGAAGTTAATTGGCCAATGATCATATCATCGACCCCCATCTGCTTCATTTTGGCCACAGAAGTAAAGCCCATCTTCACACCTACCACCTGATGACCTTCGGCCACGCGCTCGGCAATAAGCGCATGCTGTATCGCATAGGCATCTTCCAAGTTGTATTGTTTAGTACTGGAAAATTGGGCACGAGGGGTTTGAGTACGCGCGCTATGGTGCAGGAACTTGGCCCATTTCTGATGGTTCATAGGTTAGAGTTTTATACAAACGTTTTTAGGCTCTGTGAAGAATCGCAGTGCCTCGAAGCCGCCTTCACGACCCACGCCACTTTGCTTAACGCCGCCAAATGGGGTGCGTAAATCGCGGAGCAGCCAACAGTTTACCCAAATAATTCCTGCCTGGAGTTTAGAGGCCACCCGGTGCGCTACCTTAAGATTCGTCGTCCACACTGTCGCGGCCAATCCATAGGCCGTACCATTGGCCATCGCCAAAGCCTCCTCCTCCGTATCAAAAGGAGTCAAAGTCACCACAGGACCAAAAATCTCTTCTTGATTGGTGCGGCAGCTCGCAGGTAAATCCTCAAATACAGTCGGCTCAATAAAGAACCCATTTTCACAGCGCCCTATTAATTTCACTGGTTTACCACCCGTCAGCAACGTCCCGCCTTCATCCAGCGCCACATTGATATACGAAAGCACCTTTTCGAAATGATCTTTGCTGACCACAGCCCCCGTTCTTGTGCCGGCCTCCAGCGGATCGCCAACGGTCAATCCCTTTATGCGCTCCAAAAAGGCCGCTTTGAATTTCTCATATATAGGTCGCTGCACGTAAATGCGCGATCCGCACAAACAAATCTGCCCTTGATTGGCAAAGGCTGCACGCACACTTGTATTTACCGCTTCTTCAAAATCACAATCGGCAAACACAAGGTTGGCATTCTTCCCGCCTAGTTCCAAACTGAGTTTCTTAAACATCGGTGCCGCCACCGCCGAGATGGCCTTCCCTGTAGCCGTACCTCCTGTAAAAGAAATGACTGGCGTGTTCGGATGCTCCACTATGGCTGCTCCCACCTCGCCACCTAATCCGTGTACAATGTTCAGTACACCCTTAGGGAAGCCCACATCGTCCAAGATCTTACAAAGCAAATACGCCGTAGCCGGCGTAACTTCTGAAGGCTTGGCCACCACTGTATTGCCCGCAGCTAAGGCCGGGGCAATCTTCCAAGTAAACAAGTACAAAGGCAAATTCCATGGAGAAATACAGCCCGCCACCCCAATAGGTTGGCGCAACGTATAGTTGAATCCGTTCGTACCCATGTCGTGCGTTTCGTATACATCGTGCAAAATAGCGGTCGCGTAAAATCTGAAATTATCCCTCGCACGAGGGATGTCTACAGTTTGGGCCAATTTCAATGGCTTCCCATTATCCACACTCTCAGCCATGGCTAGATCGTCCAATCTCGCTTCAATTTCATCGGCCACTTTCAACATCCAATGGCTTCGCTCGGCGGCTGATAAACCGCTCCACCCCGGGAATGCCTCTCGAGCGGCCTTCACCGCCAACTCCACGTCTTTCGAGTCCGATCGAGGTATGGTGCCATAGGCTTCGCCTGTGGCTGGGTTGTTATTGGTAAGGGTTTGGCCGTTAGCGGGTTCAAGGAATTTACCACCGATATAATTCTGAATTTTCATAGCTTCTGTTCTCTCTACGAATATAAGGCAGGAAGAGGCGATGATTTCGGGTCCAATTTTCTTAAATTCACACCTCAAAGCAAACATACATGTCGGTACCAAAGCCTTTCAATTTTCAAAAGTGGTTGGCAGAGAATAGAGAACTGCTCAAACCACCTGTGGCCAACAAAAATTTGACGCCGGAAAGCGACGACTATATCGTGATGGTCGTGGCCGGCCCGAATGCCCGAAAAGATTACCATTACAACGAAACGGAGGAATTCTTCTACCAGCTGGAAGGAAATATCACCGTCAAAGTCCAAGTCGACGGAGAGGCCCATGAGCTCCAATTAGGCCCTGGCGATATGATGACCGTTCCAGCCAAGACCCCTCACAGTCCCATTCGCCATGAGGGTAGTATAGGTCTCGTTGTCGAGCGGATCCGCGAGGGACGTGGCTTCACTGATGGCTTATTATGGTATTGCGATAACTGTAACAACAAGTTGCACGACACCTACTTCGAACTTAAAAACGTCGAGAAAGATTTCCAGCCACACTTTAAAATATTTTACGGATCTGAAGAACACCGCACTTGTTCCAAATGTGGGCATGTGATGGAGACCGACCCTAGATTCGTATGATATGTGTGAGATTACCTCGAGAAACTTCACGGTAGATATCCATACTCATATCTTGCCCGAGCACATCCCGAACTTTCATGAGCGTTTTGGCTATGGCGGTTTCATCAACCTCGATCACCATGTCCCGTGTCGTGCGCGCATGTTAAAGGATGGCGAATTCTTCCGAGAGATAGAAGATAATTGTTGGTCGCCGGAGGCCCGCATCAAAGAATGTGGCCGCCAACACGTCGACGTCCAAGTATTGTCGACCGTTCCCGTCATGTTCAGCTACTGGGCCAAGCCCGAGCACACCCTCGAGGTGAGTCAATTCCTCAACGACCACATCGCCGAAATCTGTGACCGCTACCCCGACCGTTTCGTCGGTCTAGGCACCCTACCGATGCAGGCGCCAGATTTGGCCGTACAGGAATTACGTCGCTGCAAAGAGATTGGCCTCAAGGGCATTGAGATAGGCACACATATCAACGATTGGAACCTCGACGCCCCGGAACTCTTCCCCATTTTCGAGGCTTGTCAAGACCAAGATATGGCTATATTCGTCCACCCGTGGGACATGATGAGCAAGGAAAAAATGCCCAAATATTGGTTGCCATGGTTGGTTGGCATGCCGGCGGAAAGCTCCCTGGCCATCTGCTCCATGATTTTCGGCGGCGTCTTTGAGCGGTTGCCAAAGCTGCGAGTTGCCTTCGCCCATGGCGGAGGTTCCTTCCCAGCAACATTAGGCCGAGTGCAGCACGGATTCGATGTCCGCCCAGACCTTTGTGCAGTGGACAATAACGTCGCTCCCCTCGATTATATGGGTAAATTCTGGCTCGATTCCCTAGTTCACGACTCGAAAATGCTCGAGTACATTGTCGGTTTAGTAGGTGAGAATCGCGTGGCCCTTGGGACGGATTATCCCTTCCCCCTCGGCGAGTTGGAGCCTGGGAAATTGATTAATGGCATGCCTTGGAGTCACGAGCGCAAGGGTAAGTTATTGCACGGGGCAGCGCTGGAGTGGCTCAATATGGATTTAGGCTTATTCATCTAAGCCAAAAAAGCGTGGGATTGTCATGGTATTTTCAATAATTTTGACCTTCACAATCTCCCTCTATGAGTGATTCGATCAAACACGAATGTGGTATTGCATTTGTGCGCCTTAGAAAGCCTCTTGAATATTACGTAGATAAATACGGAACGGCATTTTACGGCCTCAACAAGATGTACCTCCTCATGGAGAAGCAGCGCAACCGAGGACAAGATGGTGCCGGATTGGCAAATATCAAGCTCAACACTGAACCAGGCACGCGCTACATTTCTCGTTACCGCAGTGTCGAAACCAATAGTATCGGCGACATCTTTGGCAAAGTGCAAAAGCGCATCGCTGAAGGCGTGGGTTCGGATCACGAGAAACTCAAGGATGTGTCTTGGTTGAAGCAAAACTTACCCTTTACTGGTGAGGTATACCTAGGTCACCTTCGCTACGGTACCTACGGCGGGAATACCATTGAAGCTTGTCACCCTTTCTTGCGTCAGAACAACTGGCCAACGCGCAACTTGATTGTGGCGGGGAACTTCAACATGACTAATGTTGATGAGCTGTTTGAGGAGTTAGTGGAATTGGGCCAACATCCTAAAGAAAAGGCTGATACGATCACCATCATGGAGAAGATAGGACACTTCTTGGACGAGGCAAACGATGATTTGTATTACCAGCTCAAGGACGAGGGCTACACGAAAAAACAAGCGACTGAGGAGATTTCAAAGCGTTTAGATGTGGCGGATATTCTGCGTCGTGCCTCGAAGAAGTGGGACGGTGGATATACTATAGCCGGAATGATGGGTCACGGTGATGCTTTCGTATTGCGCGATCCCGCTGGTATTCGCCCAACCTTCTATTACTACGATGATGAAATCGTCGTGGTGGCTTCAGAGCGCCCTGTAATCCAAACGGCGATGAACTTGCCGACAGATGCCGTTCAGGAGTTGCCTCCAGGTGCTACGATTGTTGTAAAAAAGGCTGGAGATGTGAGCATCGAGCAGATCAAAGAGCCTTTAACATACAATGCCTGTTCTTTTGAACGCATTTACTTCTCTCGCGGAAACGATAAAGACATATATAACGAGCGTATAGAATTGGGCCGTAGACTCATCCCTAAAATTCTCGATAAGGTGAAAGGCGATGTAGACAATACGGTCTTGAGCTTCATTCCGAATACCGCTGAGGTCAGCTTCTACGGTATGGTGAAAGGAATGGAGGACCACTTCAATACGTTGAAGTTTGAAAAAATTCAAGGCCTTAAAAATCCGACGCCGGAAGTGCTTAAGGAAATTCTAAAAACTCGTCCACGCGTGGAAAAAGTGGCTTGGAAAGATGTGAAACTGCGTACTTTCATTACTGAGGACAGCTCTCGCGACGATTTGGTGAGCCACGTGTACGACATTACCCACGGTACGGTGACCAGCAACGACCATTTGGTAGTCATCGACGATAGCATCGTTCGTGGAACTACCTTGCGTCAGAGTATCTTGAAGATTTTCGATCGCCTCGGTCCTAAGCACATCGTTATTGCCTCTTCGGCACCACAGATTCGCTACCCAGATTGTTACGGCATTGATATGGCGCGCATGGGTAATTTCGTGGCGTTCCGAGCTGCAGTTGAGTTGCTGAAAGACCGAGGACAGGAAGGCTTGATTCAAGAAGTATACGAGAAGTGTAAGGCCCAAGAACAAATGGCTGATACAGAGGTGCAGAACTTCGTGAAAGACATTTACGAGCCATTTACAGCACAAGAAATCAGCGATAAAATTGCAGAAATCTTGACTCCAGAAGGCGTGAAAGCAAGGGTGAGTATCATCTACCAGGATATTGAAGACTTGCACGAAAGCTGTCCTTCAAACCCGGGTGATTGGTACTTTAGCGGAAACTATCCGACCCCAGGTGGAAAGCGCGTCGTGAACCGTTCCTTCATTTATTATGTTGAAGGACGTACAGAACGAGCATATTAAACAGTGAAGATTTATACCAAAAAAGGCGACGGAGGCCAGACCTCTTTGTTAAACGGAACCCGTGTATCGAAAGCGGAATTGCGTTTGGAAGCCTACGGTACATTGGACGAGCTGAACAGTCATTTAGGTTTGTTGGTAGTGGAGGCAAATGCTCATTTCCCACTTTCAGAGGCTATTCAAAGCCAATTATTTGCGATGGGTTCGCACCTCGCATTGGATGGCCAAGTTGAATTTCAGATGCCTCAATGGGACGAGGAATTGACAGGCAGGTTAGAACAGCAGATAGACAGCTGGAACGAGCAACTCCCAGAATTAAAAAACTTTGTATTGCCAGGCGGATCTGCCTCAAGCGCGCAATGTCATGTGGCGCGAACCGTCTGTCGTCGCGCGGAACGTGTTGTGGTAGCACTATCTGAAACTGTAGAGGTCAACGGGGAAATCCCTGTCTTTTTAAACAGATTATCGGACTACCTCTTTGTTATGGCCCGATGGATGGATTTTTCTGCAGGGGCGGAGGACAGAATCTGGACGCCTAAGTATTAAGCACTTACATTTTTTAAAAAGGTGTTGCATAAGTGAAGTAAAAAACTACTTTTGCACACTTAGAACAGTGAACAACACTACGAAATAGACATATGTACTGGACATTAGAATTAGCATCGTACTTGAGCGACGCACCGTGGCCGGCTACACGCGATGAGCTCATTGATTATGCCATTCGTACCGGAGCCCCTCTGGAAGTAGTAGAAAACCTTCAAGCCATCGAAGAAGAGGAAGAAGAAATTTACGAAAGCATTGAAGAAATTTGGCCGGATTATCCGTCCGAGGAAGACTTCCTTTGGAACGAAGAAGAATATTAATATGAAGCCCCTCGTTTAGGGGCTTTTTTTTCGCCCCAATCACAAGGTTGAAAGCATTTAACCAAAAGCCACCCGCAGCCATATTTTCTGTTGTACTTTTGAGATACAATTCCAAAGATTCTACATGGATAGGTTCTCATTTTTAGGTGGCGTACATTCTGAGTTTATTGACGAGCAATACGAACGTTACCTCAAGACTCCAGACGAGATAGAGCCCAGTTGGAGAGCGTTCTTTCAAGGTTTCGACTTTGCTAAAGAAATCTACACTGAGGACGACTTCGAAGGTGCTGGTGTTCCTGAGGAAGTCATCAAGGAATTTCATGTATTGAATTTGATCCAAGGGTACCGCTCGCGCGGCCACTTGTTCACCAAGACGAATCCGGTACGTATGCGTCGTACCTATAAGCCTTCATTGGCGATCGAAAACTTCGGGCTCAGCTCGGAAGATTTGGATACTGAATTTAACGCCGCCACCGAACTAGGATTGGACGGTCCGGCTACCCTTCGCAAAATCGTTTCTCACCTTGAGAAGATTTATTGCCAAAGTATTGGGGTAGAATACAACTACATCCGCGATCCGGAACGCCGCACTTGGATCAAGCATTGGATCCATCGAAATGATAACCAGCCGAACCTCAATACCAAGGAAAAGCAACAGATCTTGCACAAGCTGAACCAAGCGGTGAGCTTCGAGGCCTTCTTGAACACCAAGTTTGTGGGACAGAAGCGCTTCTCTATCGAAGGAGCAGAATCCCTCATTCCTGCTCTAGATGAAGCTGTGAATCACGCGGCGCGCAACGGTGTAAAAGAGTTTGTGCTCGGGATGGCGCACCGTGGAAGATTGAATGTTTTGACCAACGTATTTGGCAAGCCGCGCAAGCAGATTTTCTCTGAGTTTGAAGGCAAGGCCTTTGACGATATTACTATCGATGGTGATGTGAAGTATCACTTGGGCCACACCACCATCCATACAACTTCGGACGGCAATCAGGTCAAGATGAACTTGGCTCCAAACCCCTCACATCTTGAGTCAGTGGACCCAGTAGTAGGGGGTATCGCACGTGCGAAAATCAACAACGATTACGCTATGGAATCTGAAAAGGTGTTGCCTATTCTCATCCATGGTGATGCGGCCATTGCGGCGCAGGGGGTTGTATACGAAACTGTACAGATGGAAACCTTAGACGGCTATAAAACCGGAGGAACTTTACATATTGTAATCAACAACCAGGTTGGATTCACTACCAATTATCTAGACGCTCGTTCGTCGACCTATTGTACGGATGTGGCAAAGGTGGTTTTGGCGCCAGTGCTTCATGTGAACGGGGATGATTCCGAAGCTTTGGTGCATGCTATTCGCCTTGCAGTGGAATACCGCCAGCGATTTAAACGCGATATTTTCATCGACTTATTGTGTTACCGTAAGTACGGTCACAACGAAGGTGATGAACCTCGTTTCACTCAACCATTATTGTATAAAGCCATTTCTAAGCATCCAAATCCACGAGAGATTTATGCACAGAAATTGATGTCTGAAGGCTTGGCATCTCAAGCAGTGGTGAAGAGAAAGCAGGAAGAGTTCAAAGCCATGTTGGAAACAGACTTCGACGATAGTAAGAAAATTGAGCACAATGTGATCACGCCTTTCATGCAGGAGGAATGGCACAAATACCCTGGTGCGAAGCCTGGGCAAATGCTCGAGGCTGTGGATACAACCTTCGACATCAATAAGCTCAAGGATATTGCGAAATTCATCACTACTCTACCTACCGGCAAGAAATTCTTGAAAAAGACCGAGCGTCTGATGAAGGATCGTTCAGC
>DMCR01000201.1:2635-3685 GCA_003445735.1 Cryomorphaceae bacterium | reverse complement strand
GCGGGCTCAGTTTCCGCCTCTAATTTTGGTGACTACAAAGCATTAGTTTGTCTTTTTTTTAATGGGGGAAATGACTCTTTTAACATGCTCGTGCCCCGAGAGGATACTGCTTACGAGGAGTATAAATCTGTCCGAGGTGGTACTTATCTAGGCGATGGAATCAGCTATAACCCAATTACACTCAATGTAGACAGTGGCGGAGCTGAAGGTTTAGCACATAGGAAAGAGCACCTCATACCCATAAATTCTGTTGGACAAGATTATACTGAATTCGGCATACATCCAGATTTGCCTTATTTGAAAACACTTTATGAACAAGGTAATCTAGCATTCGTTAGTAATGTAGGCTCTCTTATTGAGCCGACTTCATTATCTGATTATAATAATGGCAGTAAATCACTGCCTCAAGGCTTGTTTTCTCACCCCGACCATCAAGTCCATTGGCAAACACTCGTTCCCCAAGTTAGAGGAAGTACACCTAAAGGTTGGGCGGGACGTATGGCAGAGGTTATGTCACATGCTAGTCAGCAATCAAATATTTCTATGAATATATCACTTTCAGGAAGCAATGTATTGCAGACTGGCTTATCATCCGTTCCCTACATAGCCGATCCTTCGGGTATTGTTGAATTGCGCAATTATAATCAAGATCCTATTTTTAATTTATCGATCAATGACATTCTGAGTCAGCATTATCACAATATCTACTCACAGACACTTGCTCATTCGAATCAGAAATCTATTGAGACCTCAATTTTCTTCAAACAAGCACTTGATGGATTGAGTGAGCCCTACGAACCTAGTTCAGTAATCGATTTTTCCCCTACAGCCTCGCGCTTCGCAATGATTGCTAAAATAATCGAGGCTCGCATTGCATTGGGAATGAATCGCCAGATTTTCTTTGTTGAACGAGGCGGATGGGATCATCACAATGCAGTGATTGTTCCCCAATCCGAACTCTTCACTGAGATCAATCAGGCAATACAACTCTTCTGGGAAGCAATAGTTAGTCTTGGACTTGAAAATAATGTAGTTCTTTACACCGCCTCC
>DMCR01000201.1:1654-2273 GCA_003445735.1 Cryomorphaceae bacterium | reverse complement strand
GGTTCCGACCATGCTTGGGGTGGTAATCATTTTATCATCAGCGGTAGCGCAAATGGGGGTAAAATTTACGGTGAGTACCCTAATCTTTCAAATGGCGGACCCTATGATCTTGGACGCGGGCGTATCCTTCCTACAACCTCTGTTGATGTTTATATGGCAGAGCTAGCTCTTTGGTTTGGAGTTCCGCCATCTCAACTTTCAACCGTAATTCCTAATATTGGGAATTTTACCTTAAATAATTTACTATCGCCTTTAGGTATTCTTAACAATAATCCGGTATGAGTTTTAAGTTAAGCCGAGTAACAGTTTCCTTTCTCCTCATATCAGCGAGCTTCCAACTTGCTGGGCAAAGTACACCGCTTGCTATTAGCCAGTTCACGAATGGATTTGAAGGGTGGCAGCCTGCAAACCCCTGGTTGCTGAGTAGCGAAGACGGTATGCAGTCAGGTGATACGTATCTCCGCATGCCCGTGGGGATCAATTCCGGGAATAAAGGGAGTAAACTCATCGCCTTTAATCCTAGCGAAGACTGGACTGGTAATTTCATTGCCAAAGGTGTCACCCAATTACAATTAAACTTTGCCAATTGGAGTGACACTGATCCAGCATACCTTCGGAT
>DMCR01000201.1:0-1327 GCA_003445735.1 Cryomorphaceae bacterium | reverse complement strand
GCTCTCTCTAATGCAGCCAGTCCCCAACAAAGCTTCGGTACTTGGTGGGTGAGTAATGACTTTGTCTTATTCCCGCCTGAAAGCGGGTGGGGTACCGCCAGCTTCAGCATCGATGCCGACTCTATGCACCGAGTGGGTAACTTAGGTGGCACTATCGGACTGGATACCTTTGGAGAAACCCTCAGTAATATTAATGGCTTGCGCATCCTCTCCTCCACACTGGGCTTCGCTGCCATCGGAGATGAGTTTTACGGAGTCGTTGGCATGGATAATATCCAATTAGTTGGTGTTCCCGAGCCCTCGCAGATCGCTCTGACTATTGCATTGCTCATTGGACTAGTCCCGCTCTTCTTGAAAAACGAGCGTCGTTTTAGGACTCCTTCAGAGCTTTGAGTCAATCAGGGTAGAATAGGGGCGAATTCTGATCTAAGCACTTGGTGTACAGCGTGTAAGGAATTATAGCTAGGAGCGATATATAACTATGCAAATCGTCTTAATTTCCCGATTATTTTTTCCACTTATTTACCTTAGTTTTTTCATGATCAGTCCCCTCACAGCCTCCGCCAGCGAATCTGCATTTGAGCAGACCCCCGAAGGCGTTATTGAAGTAAAAACCATCCCCGCAAGCACGGTTCTCGTCAAGCGTTCGCAAGTGCCCTATTTCGAATCAAACAATCTTTTTATGCCTCTCTTTTGGTACATTACCACCCGCCGCATCGCAATGACCACACCTGTTGAGGTCGGCATCCAGCCCGGAGAAATGTATTTTTATGTCGGTTCTGATGCCGCCCAGCGCTCTCTCAAATCCAGTGGATCAGTCAGCGTTGAGCAATTGCCCCTACGCACTGTTGCAAGTATCGCTTATCAAGGCGCTTACAGCGAACGCAATTTCCAACGAGCCAAGACTAAACTCGAAGACTGGATCGCTCAGCAGGATGAGTACCAAGCGTGCGGTGAAGCCCGTGCCATTTACTGGGACTCTCCCTCCGTGCCCGACGCCAAAAAGCACGCCGAAGTGCACATTTCACTGCAGTCTTTGAACTGAGTTCTCGATTCAAAAATAACTTACTCCCTAAAGAGCTAAGTCTAGGCGAAGCCGAGGAAACAGTATAGACTTTTAAAAGGCTTGTACGGGCATTTTTTCAACTTGGCTCGATTCTTGCATAATCACCTCTGGAATGGAGGTATTTATTGAGCAGTTTATGGAAAAAGAGCGTTTACCAGAGGGTTTTCGCACTTTGGTGTCCGAGGCGTATCTGCCGATTGCCGAGCACTTACTGACTTGGAAGTCGGATCATTCAAGCCCAGCGCCTTTGGTAGTTGGGAT
>DMCR01000183.1 GCA_003445735.1 Cryomorphaceae bacterium | reverse complement strand
GCCGCGTAAATAGGAATGAAAATATCAGGGTGTGCGCTGTAAAACGCGAAGCTCTCTTTGAACTGTTGTTCGGTAATCTGATGTTTTGCGTAAATCTTCGCGTAATAATCTTCAATACGATTGGTATCCCCAAGGATCAAGGCACCGTTACGCGCACCTTCAATCACATGCACATCGAACATAATGGGAATCATGGCCTTCGAAGAGAGCACCGTGGAAGGTATTTGCACTTCAGGCCTGCCACAAGAACCAATTCCTGCCAACAACCCCAGGCCCACAAATAACTTCAAAGCTTTCATTTACCTAGTAAATTTTAAACGCGACCCTTTCACAGAATCGTCAATCTGTCCATTTCTATAAACGAGGTGCCCCCCCACAAACGTATGCGTCACTCGGCTTTTAAATAGGGTGCCTTCAAACGGCGACCATCCACATTTGTAGAGAGTGTTGTCCTTATCCACACTCCATGGGCGGTTAGGATCCACCAAAACAAAATCTGCATGGTACCCCTCCCGCAAGAAGCCGCGGTCTTCCACACGGAATAAAATGGCCGGGTTGTGACACATTTTCTCAACCAAGGTCTCCATGTCCATCACTCCATCGTGCACCTTCTCCATCATCGCCGGTAGGGCATGTTGCACCAACGGACCACCTGATGGGGCGTTCAAATAGGTATTGGCCTTTTCCTCCTTCGTATGAGGTGCGTGATCTGTCGCAATAACATCTATGCGATCGTCGAGCAGCGCCTTCCAAAGCAAGTCTCGGTCCTCAGCAGTCTTCACGGCAGGGTTCCACTTAATCAAGCTGCCTTTCTTATCGTATTGGCTGTCGTCGAACCACAAGTGGTGCACACAAACCTCAGCCGTAATCCGCTTCTCTGCCAATGACTTTTTGTTCGAGAACAACTTTGTCTCCACCCCAGTAGAGATGTGGAATACGTGCAAACGGCTGTTGTATTTATTGGCCATTTCCACCGCAGTAGTTGAGCTGAGTAAACACGCTTTTTCACTGCGAATTTTTGGGTGCATACTCATCGGAATATCCTCACCATATTGCGCTTTAGCTGCCTCAAGATTTGCCTTGATCGTCGCTTCGTCCTCACAATGGGTGATGAGTTGATGGTCCAATTGAAATATACCCTCCAATGTCTTCTGAGCATCCACCAACATATTTCCTGTGGAAGATCCCATAAAGATTTTAATGCCCGCCACATCAGTCTTAGATACGCGCTTGAGTTCTTCGAGATTGTCGTTGGTCGCCCCCATGTTAAAGCTGTAATTTGCCAAACTCACCTCAGCAGCACGGCTGTATTTTTTCTCTAACTCCTCAATAGTAGTTGCTGCAGGCTTGGTGTTGGGCTGCTCCATGTAAGACGTGATTCCACCAGCCACGGCTGCAGCGCTCTCTGAGGCGATATCCCCCTTGTGGGTCAATCCCGGCTCACGGAAGTGAACCTGATCATCTATCACACCTGGGATCAAAAATTTACCTTCCGCATCAATGACTTTCACATTGGTATTATTTGGGCCAATGCTTGTATCAATTTTGGCAATGCGGCCCTTTTCAACGAGAAGATCTCCTCCACGGATTTCTCCCTCATTGACCATTCGAGCATTTTTAATGAGGTAGGGTTTTAACATAAAATATGGTCGGATTTTAGTTGGTCTTTTGGAACAAGCTCCAGAGCTTGAGTTTAATAACGCCAAAAATGGCTTCTTTAATGATGCCGCTGGACATTTTGGATTGTCCCTCCGTGCGGTCGGTGAAGATCACCGGCACCTCGACGATGGACATCTTACGCTGCCAAACCTTGAACTTCATCTCAATCTGAAAGGCATATCCGACGAAGTGAATCTTGTCAAAATTTATGCCTTCAAGCGTAGCGCGCTTATAACATTTGAAACCGGCCGTGGCATCTTGTATGGGCATGCCCGTAATGAAGCGAACATAGACAGAGGCGAAGTAACTGAGCAATACTCTACTCATGGGCCAATTCACCACATTCACCCCTTTGACATACCGCGAACCTATGGACAAATCTGCCCCATCCTCACAGGCCTTTTTCAATCGCGCCAAGTCGTTTGGATTATGAGAGAAATCACAGTCCATCTCAAAAATATACTCGTAACCCCGAGCCAAAGCCCATTTAAAGCCATGGATATAGGCGGTTCCTAATCCTAACTTCCCTGTACGTTCTTCGAGGTGAATATATCCGCTATAGGCGTCCATCTTCTCGCGGACGACCTGTGCGGTGCCGTCTGGAGAACCGTCGTCCACAATTAAAACATCAAAGCCTTCGTTTAGATTCATGATCGTATCCAACATCTTGCTCATGTTTTCGATTTCGTTATACGTAGGTATGATGACTAAAGCGTTTGACATAGAGGACAAATGTAGCAAAGAAACCATAGTTTAGTAGTCATGAACAGCGATGTATATACACGTAAAATTTGGTGGAAAATTGCCATCATCTCCTTTGGAACCATCATCGGGCTTGCCTCGCTGTTGTATACAGAATCTTTCTTGGGAGAATTGCGCAACGAAGAAGAGCGCAAAATAAAGCTCTGGGCCCAAGCCGTAGAGGAAGTCTTTTTT
>DMCR01000166.1 GCA_003445735.1 Cryomorphaceae bacterium | reverse complement strand
TTTGTTGGAATTATTTGGAATTGAGTGGAGTATGTATTTACTAATCATAGGTGGGTTATGGGAAATCATTTTTGCAGTTAAGTTGATTTTTAGGTTAGAAAAAAAATGATAGAAAATTTACCAATTTGGATTGACTTGACTCTTATATTCACTTGCGTATTGACAATAATTTTATTTCATTTCTCAAATGGAGGACCAAAAAAGTTAACACTCCTTATTATTGTCTGGTCTATAATGCAATCAATATTGGCATATATCGGATTTTACCAAAATACGGACTATATCCCCCCAAGATTTGGGTTAGTGCTGATTCCAATAATATGCTTAATTATTTATGGATTGCTCCCTAGGCAGCAAAAATGGTTCTTTGAAACAAGACAAATTAAAATTAGCACCTTTCTACATACAGTTAGGATACCTATTGAAATTGTTCTATTTGGATTATTCACCAATGATATGATACCTGAATTAATGACATTTGAAGGTAGGAACTATGATATTTTAGTGGGAGTTACAGCACCAATTATTGGTTGGCTCTCTTTAAAAGAAAAAATAAGTAATAAAATTCTGAAAGGTTGGAATATCATTGCTTTGTTCTTTGTTGTTTTCATTTTTTTTAATGCAATATTGTCAGCTGAACTACCATTTCAGCAGTTTGGGTTTGAACAGCCTAATCGAGCAGTAAATTATTTTCCATATATCCTCTTACCAGCTACTATAGTACCAATAGTAATTTGGACACATATTTCAGATATAATTAAACTTAGAAAAGAAATATAAACTACCCTAACAATCCGAAAAGGAAGTTATTAAACAACAAATTTAGAACACATGGTGTTCAGAGGTTGTTTATTATGGTTTGATTATTAGGTAGTTATGATTGGGTTCGAGTCCCGTACAGATTTGAACCCTTCAACCATCTGATTGTTAAACCCTAAAGAAAAGTATGCGCGCCCTATTCTTCAGCCTCATGATGGTCTCCAACAACCCTATGCTCTTCGATTTTTCGAAGGAAAGCTCCCTGTCCAGCTGGTATATCGTGAATGACGGCGTCATGGGTGGGGTTTCTAAGGGCCAATTATCCCTCACACCCGAAGGCCACGGCAAATTCACCGGCACCGTTTCCCTCGCTAATAACGGTGGGTTCACCTCCATCCGCTGCAACCTAGCCCCGACGGCCATCGCGTCAAACATGAAAATTTCCATGCGTATTAAAGGCGATGGCAAAAATTACCAGTTCCGCGTGCGCCACCAACCAATGGCCTACCAGAGCTATATCCACGATTTCTCTACCACTGGCGAATGGCAAACCATAGAATTCCCTATAAGTCAGATGTACCCTGAGCGCCACGGAAGAAGGTTGAATATGCCCAATTTCGATCACGAAAAGATCTGTGAATTCACTTTCCTCATCGCAAACAAGCGCAACGAGGAGTTCGAATTACTAATTGATTCGGTTGAGTTGATAAACTAGATTTCGTCCTTGAGCGCTCCAAGCACCCAATAACAGCGCCAATACAATCAGTTTTCTTATTCTTCAAATATTACATCGCAATCCTCGGGCCAGGTAGGATCACCGAAAATTTCAGTCATAAATCTAGGTGCTTTTCTGCCCTTCAAAACCCCCGCCGCACCACGGAACATCCCGCTAGAATTGAAGGTCCAAGCGGCATTGCCTTTGGCATCAAGCGCAATCAAACCACCATTTCCAGCATCTGAGTTAAGCACGCCAAAGATTACTTCACGCGTACTCTCCTCTAAGGTCAATCCCTGATATTGCATGCGTGCATTGACTTGAAAAGCTACATTATTACGGATATAGTATTCTCCATGACCAGTACAGCTCACTGCAGCTCCGTTATTATCGGCATAAGTACCAGCGCCTATGATGGGTACATCGCCTACACGACCATATTTCTTACCCATCATTCCACCAGTGGAAGTTCCGGCGTACAAATTGCCTTTATAATCTAAGACCACAACCCCCACTGTACCGTTCTTCCTCATTTGTTGCCAGCGCTCGTATTGTTCTTTACGTCGAGGAGTAAGGAAGTATTCATTCTCTACAAACTCATGTTCCTGTGTCTTGGCAAACTCCTCGGCCCCTTCGCCGATAAGTAAGACATGTGAGGTCTCCTCCAGGACTGCCCGCGCCAACTTCGCAGGGTTCTTAATATGCTTTAACCCCGCAACAGCTCCCGCCATTTTGGTAGACCCGTCCATCACCGAAGCGTCTAATTCTACTTCGCCCTTATCATTAACGACAGCACCTTTGCCGGCATTGAAATGCGGATCGTTCTCAAGCATGGTGAGGCACTCCACAACGACTTCCATCCCATTGGCACCATTGGTGAGCATTTCATACCCCACCTTAATCACGGCCTTTAGTGCAGAATCATACTCCGCTATTTGCTCGTCATTGTAGTACTTGTGATCTATTCCACCCGCACCACCATGAATAAGAATTACCGGTCCATCGAACTTGAAGAACTGGTGATTCTGTGCAGTGAGCAAGGAGGGTAGTAAGGCGGCGAAAAAGAGGATGTGTCGCATAAGGTGTTGTTGTGCTTTATTGCAAGAATGGAGTCCTAGATCTGTTCTAAAATATAACGAGAATTGAGCCAAGAAAAACTTGATCGGCTGCTCGTATAATTTTGAACAGACAACGAAGGCAAGGTTTACGCCAAAATTATTAAATTCAACAGCACCATTAGCAACACACATCATGGGAAGATTGAAATACCTTTTTGTCTTTACCCTACCCGCCTTAGCATATATAAGTTTCCACAGCACAGGATGGAAAGCCTACCTACCGGTGTTAGAGGCATTCGCCTTGATTCCTGTATTGGAATTTTTATTCAAGCCAAATGAGACTAATCTTTCCCCTGAACTAAAGGAAAAAAGGGTGAGTGACTCCTTCTATAAATTTGTATTGCGATTATGTGTGCCTATTCAACTTGCGATGGGCTATACCTTATTAGTGCAAACTCAAGGCGATATGGATACCACCACCTTGGTTGGCAGAATTCTTTCTTACGGCATGTTATGTGGCGTGATGGGAATCAACGTAGCACATGAACTGGGCCACAAACAAAATAAGGCTGACCAATTCTTTTCTAAGGTTCTATTGACCACCACACTGTATACACACTTTTTTCTCGAACACAATTATGGGCACCACAAACATGTGGGTACCAAAGAAGATCCTTCTACGGCGCGTCGAGGCGAGTGGGTCTATGTGTTTTGGTTTAGGTCCATTGCATTCGCATATTTAAGTGCATGGCGCATTGGTAGCTCGCGCAGTAAAGGAATTGTTTTGAAGAACGAGATGGTTTGGTATACTCTCATCCAAATTACATTGCTTACAGCGATCTTTTTGACCTTCGGTATTACAGGGATTATTGCTTTTATTGGCGCCTCAATTACCGGCTGGATCATGCTAGAAACAGTGCAATACATTGAG
>DMCR01000195.1:33072-38435 GCA_003445735.1 Cryomorphaceae bacterium | reverse complement strand
TGTTGGGTTTTTTTCTTTTTCCGAATACTGAAGGAAGTTTCATAATCGCTAAAAGAAAAAGCCCAATCGCACTTTGTGCAACGGGGCTTTTCTTATTTTGAGGTTCCGAGCGGACTCGAACCGCTGTAGCTGGTTTTGCAGACCAGTGCCTAGCCACTCGGCCACGGAACCTTAGGGAGGCCAAAAATAATGGAAAAATTCGAACGGCCTCGAGATAATTTTACTTACCGCTCCGCGGTAAATGTTAGGGCAACTCGCTCTACATCCCCGTTGATGGGTGGGTTAAGTTTTGCGACGTTGACCCATGCTTTTTGAACGGACGGGTGTTCGTTCATGATTCGGTCAATGATGCGCTGACAGACGACTTCTAGAAGCTTGGCGCGGACGGCCATTTCTTCCTTGGCGATGGCGTTCAGGGCGACATAATCAACAGTGTCGTTTAGTTCGTCTGACGCCGCCGAGGCGGCGAGGTCGGCCCACACACTGATGTTTACCTCGTAGTGGGAGCCGATTGTGGCCTCTTCCTGCATGCAACCATGGTTGGTGTAGATGCGGATGCCGTAAACGTCGATTTGGTGTAGTGTGCTCATTATCCCAGTACAGTGATGGCTTTTTCGATGCGAGCTAAGACTTCGTCTTTACCGAGGACTTCACAAATGGCAAACATTGATGGACCTACGCCCTTACCTGTTACGGCGAGACGGAATGATGGGCCTACTTTGCCGAAACCCAGTTCTTTTTCCTCGAGGTAAGCTTTGAAGGCAGCCTCGATATGTTCTTCGGTGAAGGCGTCAAGTGCGCTGAAGCGAGTGGCTAGGTCTTGCATCATACCAGCGCTATCAGCAGTCCATTTTTTAGAAGCCGTTCTTTCGTCATATTCAGAGGGGGCGGAGAACAAGAATTGACCCTCGGTGAGGAGGTCTTGCGGGAAGGTAGCGCGTTCACTCATTATGGTAGCGATTTTACCTAGTTGCGCCTCATTGTAGGCGAGGCCTTCTTTATCCAATTCTTTTTTGAGCTCAGCCTCTAGCTGGTCGTCGGTGAGGGCGCGTAGGTACAATTGGTTGAACCATTTTCCTTTTTCAAAATCAAATTTTGCGCCGGATTTAGAGACTTTACTGAGGTCGAATGAGTCGATGAGGCCTTGTAGGTCGAAAATTTCTTGTTCGGTGCCCGGATTCCAACCGAGGAGGGCAAGCATGTTGATGAAGGCGCCTGGGAAGAAGCCAAACTCGCGGTAGCCGCTAGCCGTTTCACCGGTCTCAGGGTTGTTCCAATCTATTGGGAATACCGGGAATCCGAGGCGGTCGCCGTCGCGTTTGCTGAGTTTTCCCGGGCCATCTGGTTTAAGCAGGAGGGGCAGGTGCGCAAAAACCGGACACTCCCAACCAAAAGCCTCATACAACATCACGTGCAGGGGAGCAGAAGGCAACCACTCTTCACCCCGAATAACGTGCGTAATGCCCATCAAGTGGTCGTCAACGATGTTGGCCAAATGGTAGGTCGGCATGCCATCAGATTTAAAGAGTACCTTATCGTCCATGTTGTTGGTGTTGACGCTCACCCAGCTGCGGATCGTGTCTTCGAAGCGCACTTCGTGATTGCGCGGGAGCTTGATGCGCACCACATAGGGCTCGCCGGCAGCGATTTTCGCTTCAACCTCTTCTTTAGGAAGGGTTAAAGAGTTTTTCATGTTGCCGCGGGTGATGTAGTTGTATTGCCAGTTGGCTGCGCCGGCATCTTTGGCCAATTGTCGCATTGCGTCGAGCTCGTTTGCCGTATCGAAGGCGATATACGCTTTTTCGTTTGCGAGCAGCTGGTTCACGTACTGTCTGTATATTGGCTTGCGTTCGCTTTGACGGTAAGGGCCGTTGCCACGGTCTTCGCCACCGATGCCTTCGTCAGGGCTGATGCCACACCAAGCGAGAGATTCGATGATGTATTTCTCTGCGCCAGCTACGAAGCGAGTTTGGTCGGTATCTTCTATGCGCAACAGAAAATCTCCGCCGTGTTTTTTGGCGAACAAATAGTTGTATAAAGCGGTGCGCACCCCACCAATGTGTAGGGGTCCAGTTGGGGACGGTGCGAATCGGACACGAACTTTTGAGCTCATTATAGTATCGTTAGAATTGGGGCAAAGGTACAATCGTCTAAACCATTAGGAAACACTAACTTTGTTTAGACAAAAAACACATTTAATCATGTACCCAGAAGAACTCATTGCCCCTATGCGCGCCGAATTAGCGAACAATGGATATACCGAAACAAAGACCGCAGATGAAGTAACTGCAGCGATTAATTCAGCCGGAACGACATTCGTAGTTGTAAACTCTGTGTGTGGTTGTGCTGCGGGTTCTGCTCGTCCAGCCGCAACAGCTGCAGCAAAATCCTCTTTAAGGCCCGATCGAATGATCACTGTTTTTGCCGGAAACGATGTTGATGCAGTGAACGAAGCGCGAAAGCACATGTTGCCCTTCCCTCCGTCTTCACCCGCAATGGCGTTGTTTAAAAACGGAGAGCTCGTGCATATGGTGGAGCGCCACCACATAGAAGGACGCACGGCGGAAATGATTGCTGGCAATCTATTGGGCGCCTTTGAAGAGCACTGCAAATAACTTACCCTCTATCACAGATGGACCACAAAGACCTACACTTTGAAACCCTTGCCATTCACGGTGGGCAGCATCCGGACCCAACGACCGGTGCAGTGATGCCGCCTATTTACCAGACCTCGACTTATGCCCAAGAATACCCTGGCAAGCACAAGGGGTTTGAGTATAGTCGTAGTCAGAATCCTACTCGTTATGCCTTGGAGCGCTCCATTTCGAGCCTTGAGGGCGGGGAGTACGGAGCTGCCTTTGGGTCAGGTTTGGCAGCTATTGACTGTATGCTCAAGTTTTTGAGCCCTGGCGACGAGGTGGTGGCGTGTAACGATTTGTACGGCGGAACGTACAGGTTGTTTACTAAGGTATTTTCAGACTACGGAATTAAGTTCACGTTTGTGGACATGAGCGAAGAGAATTGGTCCTCGCACATGAGTCCAAAAACTAAGATGGTGTGGATGGAAACGCCTACGAATCCGATGTTGAATGTGCTCGATATAGCGCAGGCCTCTTCGGCAGCAAAAGCGCACGACGCAATGTTGGTCGTGGACAACACCTTCGCAACACCGTACTTGCAGCGACCACTGGATTTGGGCGCAGATGTAGTGATGCACAGCGGAACCAAATATCTTGGTGGGCATAGCGATGTGGTCCTAGGATTATTGGCGACGAAAGACGAAAAAATCGCTGAGAAGATGTATTTTATCCAAAACGCTTCGGGAGCTATTCTCGGGCCTATGGACAGTTTCATTGCGTTGCGAGGGATTAAAACCCTCCATGTTCGAATGGATCGCCATTGTGAAAACGGTGAAGCCGTAGCCAATTTTTTGGCGAACCACCCCAGAGTAGGCAAGGTGTATTGGCCAGGCCTTGAGGGGCATAATGGACACGAAGTAGCCAAGCGTCAAATGAAGAAGTTTGGCGGAATGGTTAGCTTTACCGTTAAAGATGCTGGCTTCGAAGCTACAGCCGAAGTGGTGAGCGCGATGAAGGTCTTTACCTTAGCTGAAAGCTTGGGCGGTGTGGAAAGCTTATCGGGGCACCCGGCATCGATGACACACGCCTCTATTCCGAAAGAGGAGCGCGAGAAAGTTGGGGTGACCGACAATTTGGTACGCCTTTCAGTAGGAATTGAACATAGAGAAGATTTGCTTGCAGATCTAACGCAAGCACTAGATAAATAACGATGAATAGCAAGTTTGCAGTAATAGGCCTTGGAGTTTTTGGCTCGGCCATTGCCCGTAAGTTGGCGGAAAGAGGAGCCGATGTTATGGCTATTGATGAAAGTGAGGACAAGGTTCAAAGCATCGCGAATGACGTGGCATTCGCTGTTAGCCTTGACGCAACCAGCAAGCACGCGCTGGAAGCGCAAAACCTGGGAGACATGGACGCTGTGGTAGTGAGTATTGGCTCCAGCTTTCAAGAAATGATCCTTTGTGTATTTCAACTTCAAGCTATTGGGGTTAAGCAGATTATAGCACGCGCTCAAGGCCCTGTACAGCGAGAAATTCTTACCAAGATGGGCTTGAAACACATTCTGAGTCCAGAGCAAGAAGTCGCGAACAACATTGCGGAGCAGTTGACTAACCCTGGTGTTTTAATGTGTGTTAACCTACCGAATGACCACGAGATCATCGAGGTATCGGCACCCTCTAAGCTACATGGCAGAACATTACAGGACATTGGACTGAGAAAAAAGTACAATATCAACCTTGTGACATTATTGAAAAAGGATGGCGATGAGCACCAAATTAAGGGAGTTCCCGGTCCAGACACGATTATCGACAAAGGCGATATTATCATGATTTTTGGCTTGACCAAAGACGTGAACAGATTTATCGAAATCAACGCCTAAGATGTCACTGGGTCGCCTCATCATTACCGGTGTAAGTTCCGGTATAGGTAAAGCATTAGCGGAGGCGGCTTTGAAAGCAGGATACGAAGTTTTGGGGATAGGCCGTCGTTCTTGCGAGGCTATAGAAAGCCATGGTCGGGGCCAATTTTTTCAAGTAGATCTTACCGACGCAAAGGCAGTAGAGACCATTCCGCTTACACCCGCTGATTTAGGTCCAACCATACTCATCAATAATGCAGGGACTATTGGTCCTATATTTTCGACCACCGAGGTTGAGCACGAGCAATTGGCCCATTGCATGCATCTAAACGTCGTGGCACCTATGCGCATGACCGCACGGTTCTTACAGGAGGTCGAGGGCGAAAAACAAGTATATTTCACGGGATCTGGTGCGGCGAATTATCCCATAGAAGGTTGGGCAGCCTATTGTGCTTCTAAGGCGGCAGTGCATCAATATACTGAGGTCGTGGCCAAGGAGCATCCCGATGTTCGCATTCATGCTTTCCGCCCGGGTAAGGTAGATACGCCGATGCAAACTGTTATTCGTGAATCTTCATCAACGGCGTTTGTCGATAAAGCCCATTTTGTTGAAGCCTACGAGCAAGGGGAATTAGTTCAGCCCAAATTCGTTGCTGAAAAGCTCTTGGAGGTATTTGTCTCCAAAACCGAAATCCCCGTTATTTTTAGTATTTCAAACATATGATCATGAAGGTAAAATCTCTAGTCGCAATGCTGAGCACCGTGATGTTGGCGGCATGTACAACCGAATCGACGCCAAGCGAGGTGTTTGTGCGCCAAGATCTGTTGGGCGAATGGACCGTCAATCAAGTGGCTTACAGTGGCGAGATGCCGAACCCCCTCAACCCAAGTGCGCTGATGCAATTCAGTGGTTTAGGTACGCAGTT
>DMCR01000195.1:16276-32693 GCA_003445735.1 Cryomorphaceae bacterium | reverse complement strand
GAGTTTGTGGCAAACCTGAACACCATCCAGGTCCCCGTGAATTTGATTAGCAGCGGTACTTGGACCCTTACAAACGCAGATAGCGTATTTGTTATGGACAACGACAGCGTGAGCTATTCCTTTGTGATGGTGAGCGGACTGCCGACAGAACAAGTTTGGAGAACATCCTTTATGCAAATCCCAGCGGACAGTAGCTACTGGGCGGATATTGACTTAGAGCTTACCCTGATTAAATAATCACAATGGCGAGAGTACTTACAGGAATTCAAAGCTCGGGCAGACAGCACCTAGGAAACATCTTGGGCGCCATCCGTCCGGCAATTGAAATGAGCAACGACCCGAACAACGAAGCGTATTTGTTTATTGCGGATCTGCACAGCTTAACCACAGTGAAAGACGCAGCAGTGCGTCGTGAGAACCTGTTGGCGACAGCGGCTGCCTGGCTGGCGTGCGGACTAGATCCAGAGAAAGCGGTCTTCTACGCTCAGAGTGACTTGCCAGAATGTACAGAGCTTACGTGGTACCTGAACTGTTTTACGCCATACCCTATGTTGGCGAATGCACATAGCTTCAAGGACAAGAGCGACAACCTCAGCGACGTAAATGCCGGGTTGTTCGATTACCCGGTGTTGATGGCGTCGGACATCTTGTTGTACGATGCCCACATCGTGCCAGTGGGCAAGGATCAGAAGCAACATTTGGAAATCACGAGAGATTTGGCCTCCAGCTTCAACCATAAGTATGGCGAGACCTTTGTGTTGCCAGAATCTAAGATCTCGGAATCTGTGATGACCATACCAGGAACAGACGGTCGTAAGATGAGCAAGAGTTACGGCAATATCATCGATGTGTTCTTGCCGAAGAAAGAGCTTAAGAAGCAGATCATGGGCATACAGACAGATTCCACCCCATTGGAGGATCCGAAAGACCCAGAAACCTGTAATGTTTTTGCCATCTACAAGCTTTTAGCGCCGCCAGCAGAAATAGAAGAATTAGCGGCCAATTACCGTGGGGGAAACTTCGGCTACGGCCACGCGAAGACGGCCTTGTTGGAGCTTATCCTCGAGGAGTTTGCCGAGGCGCGCGAGCAATTCGATCACTACATGGCACACCCTGAAGAGGTGGCCGCGGCCCTTAAGATGGGCGCCGAGAAGGCACGCCCTGTGGCGCAAGCTACACTGTCCCGCGTTCGTGGCAAACTAGGGTTTTGATCTGTGTTTAAACTTGAGGCAACAAACTCCTATGGCGGACTATTCTTCTTCTAAGGCGCTGTTATAGGCTTTTACACCCTCTGCCAAAAAAACCCTGCGCTTGCTTTCTCTTTGCATGGCATGGCCAACACACCAAAAACCAATACCCAGATCAAGGAGACCTATTTCTGTATTGTATTGAATATTATTTGCGCCAGCCAACAATTCGTAACCCCCAAGAATTCCCCAGAAATACGTCCAACCTCTGATTTTGCCCGCGCGATTGAAGTGATAGAAGGCTTCTTGGGAGACAAACCGGCTTTTTTCTTTCGCCATAGAAGCAGAAATGGGCACACCGTCTAAATAAACTTTGTTATACATGTATTTCATTTCCTGACCGTAGCAAGAAGAAGCAGTTATAATAGCGGCAATGACAATAATTGATCTTAACATTTGCAGGCAAGTTTGATTCATCGATAAAAAGTACAAAAAATTCGTTTAACCCCCTGTGAGCTAGTTCTTTTCGTTAGGGATATAGGAGCACAGTTAAACAATTCTAAGGTGCCGGAAAAGTGATTTTACGCTATGCCCACATTAGGTATATATACTACTTTAGCCTCGTGAAAATTTTCAGCTACATTCATCACATCTGGTATTATTTCGCGGCTTTTGCCACTATTGTCGTGCTATTGCCAGCTTTGTTGTGGACGGCGCGCCCCAGAGGGAACTATAATTACTTTTTCAAGGTGGCAAAAGTGTGGTCATGGATGTATTTAGTACTCATGGGGGTATGGCCAAGACCGGGTGAATACAAAATGAAGCACCAAGGACCTGTGGTTCTTGCACCGAATCATGGCTCAGACCTAGATATTCCTATGACCTTCTTGGCCTCACCAACCCCCGTGGTTTTTATGGGAAAAGCAGAGCTCTTGAAACTACCATTGTTCGGGTATTTCTTCAAGCAAACTTCTATTGCAGTAGACCGCAGTTCCTTTAGCGGCCGTAAGCAAGCCATACGCAATGCTGACCAGAAGATCAAGGAGGGCTACAGCGTGTGTATTTATCCAGAGGGAGGCATTCCACCACAGGACCAATTATTACGCGCGTTTAAGGCCGGAGCATTCAAGCTCGCGGTGGAAAACAAAGTACCGGTGGTGTTGATGAGTATATATCAGAACAAGTTCAGATTAGGTGATTGGGGCCAGCCTTCCAGCATAGGTCCAGTGGATACCAAAGTATTGGGTGAGTTTTGGGCAGATGAGAATGCTGAGAACGCTATTGAAGAGCTCAGTGACCGTTGCTATGTAGCGCTGGCGACAGATTTAAAAAATCACGGCCACACCGGTAAACTTGCCTTACCTTTATCATAGATCATTGGATGGATGGAAATCACCAGAGAACAAATCAAACACTTGGCGCATTTGAGCCGCTTGGAGTTGTCGGAAGCAGAGCTTGACGAGATGCAGGGCGACATGACCAAGATTTTGGACTTTGTCGCTAAGATTGAATCCCTCGACCTACAAGGCGTAGCACCACTGACGCAGATGAGTAAATCCGTTGATGTGATGCGTGAAGATGTAGAGGCCAATATGATTAGCAAGGAAGATGCGCTGAAGAATGCACCGGACGCAAATTCGGATTATTTCCGTGTGCCCAAGTTTGGGAAGAAGGCCTAAACCTTTACCTTTCCTAGGCGTTAGTCCAAAAACGCCATTTAACCATGATTATTACCATCATTCAAGGCGGTCCTAGAGCACAGTCTCAAACGGCTACAGTCGCCACTTATTTAGCCGCCGAGCTCAATGCCAATCCGGACGTGAGTAAAGTCGAATTTTTGGATATAAGAGAATATAACTTTCCGGTATATGGTGCCGGATCCCCTGGAAAAGACCGTCTCGAAGACTTCCGAACTGCCCTTCAGCAGGCGGATGGTATCCTCATTGTTTCTCCTGAATACAATGGACGCATGCCAGGAGCGTTAAAGAATACCTTAGACTATTTCCGTCCTGAATACACTAAGAAGCCTATGGCTGCGGTTACGGTTTCCTCCGGTCCCTTTGGCGGCATCAATGCCCTGCATGATTTGCACGCTTGGATGATGTATGTTGGGTCTGTACCGCTCTCTTCAAAGCTACTTGTGAGTAACGTTGGTAGCTTGTTCAATGAGGACGGTGAGCCACAAGAATTCCATTTCAACAAAAACTATCCGGAATACCTGGGTGACTTTATGTGGCTGGTTCGGAAAATACGTTCCTAATAGGTGGCGGCCCAGCCACAAGTCTTGCAACACTGTAGGTCTTGGTTTTCAGATCAAGGCTGGTTGCCCTTTACCTTTCAAATCCAGGCTTGGAGCGCTCTATTGAGCGGCGCGAGTGGTATGGTTAATGCACCTACGGGAAGCGGGAAGACCTACTCTCTGTTGTTGCCGGCTATCGCGCGTGGGCTGCATGAGCCCGCCAAAGGTTGTCAAATTATTTGGATCACTCCCATCCGGGCGTTGGCGAAAGAAATTGCGCAGAGCGCGGAGCGGGCGGTGCAAGGTATGGGCAGTGATTGGCGTGTAGAGATACGTACTGGGGACACGTCTCAAAAGATCAAGCAGCGCCAGAAAAAGGAGCTACCGGAAATCCTCATAACCACCCCCGAAAGCATTCATGTGATGTTCACTCAGAAGGGCCACGAAAGGCTATTTAAGTACCTAAAGGCGGTAGTTTTGGACGAATGGCACGAGTTGATGGGGAGCAAAAGAGCGGTACAATGTGAGCTTTTATTGGCCCGATTCCGTGCGCTCAACCCCGCCATGCAAACTTGGGGCATTAGCGCTACCATAGGAAATATGGCGGAGAGCATGGATGTTCTACTGGGCCCTAATCCCCCCAAGCCTGGGCAGTGGGTTGTGGCGGATATTGAAAAGGAATTGGTCGTTGAGGCCGTGCTACCCGAAGAGGTGGAGACCCTGCCTTGGGCCGGGCATTTGGGCATTCGTTTATTGGACCAAGTCGTTCCGCTCATCTATGAAAATCAAAGCACCCTCATTTTCACCAATACGAGAGCGCAGGCGGAGATATGGTTTCAGAAGTTATTGGAGGCCGACCCGTCGCTAGCGGGGGTATTGGCCATGCACCATAGTGCGATTTCCCGCGAGATGCGTACTTGGGTGGAAGAAGCCTTGTACGACGGCCGACTAAAGGCGGTGGTGTGCACCTCCTCTTTGGATCTAGGCGTAGACTTTCGACCGGTGGATTGCGTGGTGCAGATTGGCTCCCCGAAGGGTGTGAGCAGGTTCGTGCAGCGTGCGGGCCGAAGCGGCCACCGACCGGGCGCGACCTCGAAGATATTTTTTGTGCCTACCCACAGTTTGGAATTGATTGAATGTGCCGCGTTACGCAAGGCTATTGACACGAAGACCAACGAGGACCGTATACCGTATTTACGAAGCATGGATGTGTTGATACAGTATTTGGTCACCCGCGCCGTGGGCGGTGGGTTTATGGCTGATGAGCTCTGGCAAGAGGTTAGCGAAACGGTGAGCTTCATGTCGCTCAGTTATGAGGAATGGCTGTGGTGTTTGGATTTTGTAGTGCGCGGCGGCGATACGTTAAGTGGATACGACGACTACCACAAGGTGGTGGTGGAAGAGGGCGTACACAAGGTGATTTCGAAAAAAGTCGCAATGCGCCACAAGTTCGGTATAGGCACCATCGTCAGTGGAGCGCTTGTCAAGGTGAAGCTGCAGCGCGGAAAGGTATTGGGCCAAGTAGAGGAATACTTCGTCTCTCGTTTGAGCATAGGGGAACGGTTCTGGTTTGCGGGCCAATGCCTCGAGCTCGTGTGGTTCCAAGGCATAGAGGCGAGGGTTCGCCCGGCTAAAAACGCCAAGGGTGCGGTGCCAAGTTATATGGGCGGGAGGATGCCGCTCAGTGCAGAATTGGGCCGATACCTAAGAGAAAAAATCGAAGAATCAGCCACCAAGAATTCGTTTGAAGATCCAGAGCTTGCGCTTATTCAACCCATCATTCGTTTACAAAAGGAACGCAGCATTGTGCCGAATCGCGACCAATTCCTCATGGAATACCTCGAGGACGATGAGGGCTACCACCTTTTTGTATATCCCTTCGAAGGCCGACTAGCCCACGAAGGGATGGCCCTGCTGCTTGGCCACCGCTTAGGCCACTTCGGATCGCAGACCTTCTCTATTGCGATGAACGACTACGGCTTTGAGCTCTTGAGCGACCAACCTATTTCCATTCAGGACGCCCTGGACAGCGACATCTTCAGCACGGATCACCTTCGCTCGGACCTCTCGAGCAGCCTCAACGAAAGCGAGCTGACACAACGCAGGTTCCGCGATATTGCCCAAATTTCCGGCCTGCTCTTTACTGGCTACCCCGGCAAGAATATGAGCACGAAGCAGCTGCAGAGCTCTACCAAGCTCGTGTATGAGGTCTTCCGCGACTACGACCCGGACAACCTTTTGTTACGTCAAGCCCAAGAGGAGGTTCACGAGTTCCAGTTGGAGGAAGCGCGCATTCGGGCGGCTTTGGAGCGTATTGCGCAGCAGGAATGGGTTCTCAATCACATCGACGCCCCAACCCCGTTGGCCTTCCCCATTTTAGTGGACAGGTTGCGCGAGACTATGTCGAACGAGTCGTTGGTGTCGCGGATACAGAGAATGCAATTGGACTTTGGATAAGATAAGATCCGGGCGCCGTAGACGCCCGGATCTCTAATCCCATACCCCCCGGGGGGGGTTAAAGAACATTGTTTTTTGCTTACCCTTGTCCGTTGCCGAACGGCGATGCAGCAGCATTGTAGCGTTGGTAGAAGTTCTGTACGCTATCGTTGTTGTCGTGCATCTGTACGTTGCGCAATAGCATTTGGTAGAACTGCAGGTTGGTGCGCCATTCGTTGGAGGCGGCACGCTTGTCCTTGCGGTCAAACGCAGCATAGAAGGCGAGCTCGTCGTCCAATCGGTCCGCGAAAGCCCATGTCAATTCACGCGCCTTTTCCGTCGCCCCAGCCTTATAATAGGCATCGATGATGCCGAAGACGAAGTAGTTATAGCCAAATTTTTCCACCGGCATTTTCTCCATAGCGAAGTCGAGGGCCTCTACTGCTTTATCATTCTTTCCTTCTGCGACCAATTCGTTGGCCAAGCGACCAAAGATGGTGCGTAGGTTGTAGCTCAATCGACGGTTGGTTTCGTCTAGATATACATCCGGAAGCTCCATGTTTCCGTACCCAAACTTGTTGAGCAAGTTGTCGTACATGATATCTGTGTCCACGCGGCCGTAGTCTATGCCTTGGGTGTTAGACGGGTAGTACTGAGGAACAAATCTGTATGCCATACCCTCCAAGCGGAAGTAGTCGTTCAACCAGAAGTAGGCCTTCGGACTGTTCCCCACGGTGATGGAGAAGTAGATAGGACGCTCCCAATTATTGTTCGCGATCAAGTCAATGACCATCAAATCACGTTTGGTAATGACGTTCGCTTTCCAGTTCCAATCGATGTAATCAACGACACTTGCGCTATCGGCTATATCTACAACGCCATTAGCGAAGACGGCTTCTTTGTCTATATTAATGCGGAAGTTTTTCTGTGGGAACAATGGCAGTTCTTTGCCGCCGCTCGCCTTGAATTTCACTTGGCTGTCGTCTCGCTTGGTGAATTGGATAAAATCCTTCACATTCCAACGTCCCTTAACACCCAGGTCGCGGTAGTACAATACATCCCGCGTTCCTTGTACGTATTGGTTCCAGTCAAACGAGAACGGCACGGCTTCACCATCGTAGGCCTTGCGGCGCTGCTGGTCGATGTACCAATCGGTGTTCAACAAGCTGAGGTTGACAATGCGCACGTCCGTGCGGTAGCCTTCCACCTCTTGTACGTACCATAACGGGAACGTATCGTTATCACCATTAGTGAAGAGGATGGAGTTAGGCTCACAACTGTCCAGGTAAGCCTTAGCGATATCGCGCGCTGTGTAGCGGTTTGAACGGTCGTGATCGTCCCAGTTTTCTGCCGCCATTCGAGCAGGCACAGCAAGCATGGTAGCCCCAATGACGAGGTAAGAGGCCACTTGTGGACTCATCTTTGTGCGGAGGGTATCCCACAACCCTAGAGCGCCTAGTCCAATCCAAATGGCATAGGCATAGAACGACCCTACAAAGGCGTAATCACGCTCTCGCGGTTCGAACGGCTTGTGGTTGGTGTAGACCACAATGGCAATACCTGTGAGTAGGAAAAAGAGCGTCACCGCCCATGCATCCTTGTTGTTTTTCTTGTATTGGTAGTAGAGCCCGAAGATTCCCAAGAGGAACGGCAACATGAAATAGGTGTTGCGCGACGGATTATTTTTCCAATGGTCCGGCAAGTTGTCTTGGTTGCCAAGTCTCATGCTGTCCAAGAATGGAATACCGGTGATCCAGTTCCCTTTGGAGATTTCATAGCGGTGCTGCTCGTCGTTTTGACGTCCGCTGTAGTTCCACATGAAGTAGCGGAACCACATCTTACCTACTTGGTATTCAAAGAAGAACCTTACGTGCTGCGCAAAAGTGATCGGCGCCTCAGGATCTTTGATGTCCATGATGTTGATGTAGTTCTGGCGGTATTGTGGATCGTCGTTCCAAATACGCGGGAAGAAGCCCTTGTACTTAGGATCGTAGTTCGGCACGCTTCCTTTTTTGTCGTCGGTCAATAAGTATTTGCCGTCGATGGTGAGGTTGCCGCCGTTGGCCGCCACATAGGCTTCGGCCTCTGTCTTCAGCTTGAACGAGGTCACCTGCTTAGGGCCGTTCATTACGGCATAACCACGCTGGTATACCGGTTTGCCATCATCAAACGGGTTGCTGCGGTCATACGGGGCGTTAAAAGACTTTCCATAGAGAATGGGCCAATCACCATATTGTTCACGGTTGTAGTACGCCAAAAGCGACATCGCATCTTCCGGGTTGTTCTCGTCAATCGGTGTATTCGCATTCGAACGAATGGCCAATATGATGAAGGTCGAGTACCCCATCACGATTAACATTACGCCAATAATAGCTTGCTGGTACAGCGGCTTGTTGTTCTTATGCGTCCACAAAATCCCGAACACCACGGCAGCGGTTAGGATGAGGAAGGCAGCAATAGTGCCCGAGTGGAACGGTAATCCGAAGTTGTTCACGAAGTTGATTTCCAGGGTACTGAACAGCTTCAACACGATAGGAATGATGAAGGCAAAGACTAACCCTAGCACGGCAATACTCGCCCCATTGGCGATGATGAATCCGTTGCGGGTTGGTGTTGGATATTTTTTGAAGTAGTAGATCATTCCAATGGCTGGAATGGTCAAGAATACGAGGATGTGTACCCCCACTGAAAGTCCTACGAGGTAGGCGATTAGTAACAACCATTTGTTTGCATAAGGATCGTGATCTACCGCTTGCTCCCATTTGAGAACCGCCCAGAAAGCGGCGGCAGTAAAGAAGGAGCTCATGGCGTATACCTCACCCTCTACAGCGGAGAACCAGAAGCTATCAGAGAATGTGTAGGCTAATGCACCCACAGCACCTGCACCCAAAACAGCGATGGTACCGGCGTTGTCCAATTTATCTTGTCCCCCCAAGAGCTTTACACCCAAAGCCGTAATGGTCCAGAATAAGAATAGAATGCTGAACGAGGAGCTCAATGCACTCAACGCGTTCACCATCAACGCCTGGCTTTCTGGATTAGCAGCGAATTGGCCAAACAAGTTCCCCATCAATTGGAAGAACGGTGCGCCCGGAGGGTGACCCACTTGAAGCTTTACCGAGGTTGCTATGTATTCCCCACAATCCCAGAAGCTGGTCGTAGGTTCTATAGTCATAAAATACGTGATGGTGGCGATGGCAAATACTGCCCATCCGAACACATTATTGAGCTTTTTGTAATTCACTGATTCTCTGCTTTTTGATCTTTTGTAGTGAAAGACCGGGTGTAATCGCCTCGAAAATAAGAAAAACCAACGCCCTATTGGGCTTAGGGAATGTTAAACCGCGAAAATTTTCTTTATCCTTTTTTCGAGTAATACCAATTGCAGTATATTTGGCGTCCCAAATGGGGACGATTGCCCGATAGTGTAATGGCAACACACCGGTTTTTGGTACCGTTATTCTAGGTTCGAGTCCTAGTCGGGTAACGATAAAAGCCCTTCACGAGAGTGAGGGGCTTTTTTTATGCCCTGCGACCTGAGCTTGCTCAGGGGAGGAGGGCATAAAAAAAGACCACGACGCTGCAAGCGTTGAAGGGCGTTGTCGACGACAATACCTGCTGCGACGCCCAGGACCGCGAGGCGCATATCTCGCAATCCTAGTTGGGGCAAGTTTTCCTGATGAAAAATAGACGGGCTCAAAAATAACCCCGCACTAAAATGGTCGATAATTCTCAGGGAGTCTAAGTTTAAAACCTAAGCTAAGACCCAGCTGAGGGCTTTCTGAAATGTTGTACAGGTTAATCGCGGGAGAGGCTACCGCATTTTCGTGCAGAACCATCCAGTATCCTAGTCGGGCGGTAATTGATTTTAGACCGACATCTACATCTCCACCAGAATACTCCAAGACATCCACGATGACCTGAGCATATAGATCTTCGGTTACAAAATAGCTAACCTGTGGAGCTAAGCTAAAATACGTATAAGAAGAGCTAAGCGATAGCGACGAATTTAGTCCCACTGAAAGAGGGTTAGTCAGAAAATAATCCGCATGAAATCCTGCTCCCAAGTACAATGGGCTCAATGTTAGACCGGCATTCGAGCTCCCTCCTAACCATACATCACCCTTCTGTTGGCCAAAAGAATACTGTGTGAAGCCTAAAACGAAAAACACAGTAAGTGCAAGTAATTTTTTCATTTGAGTGTATGTTTAAAATCTCACCTCTTAAGTTAACATAAAGATGTTGACTTTTGACAACAAAAAGTTTAAACCATTAATAAACAAATGATTAGAGATTAATTCAACGAGAATCCAATGGTAATTGATCCTAAGTATACTTGTTCTTGAAAGTAGTTGTCTTTGAAGAGAGGAAGCTGCTCAAGTTTCCCGGTAATCTTTAATTTTTTATAGCCCAATTGTCCCACGAGCGCATAATTAAACAAACGTGTATGGAAGCCGTTGGTGCGAACCTCTCTGTAGTAATTCCCATCCAAATCATTGCCGACATATCGAGCCTGGCTCAGATAACGCATGCGTCCGATGACTCCAAAGCCAATATTGAGGCCTTCGTCAAAAGTACCCTTTGGGCTAAAATCTAGATGTAGGATGGCAGGTACATCGAAGGTGCCGATGTTCCAATTACTTCTGCGCACATTGCTAAGACCTGATATAGGGACCAAGTTTGCGGCTCCGAACATCATAGGATCTTTATCAATGGTCATCCCGTTTTTGAAACTGAGTACGCTAGCCCCAATGCCTAAACCCGTTTCAAACTGCACAGGGGATTTAGCCCCTCCGACGCGTCGTTTCTGACCGGAGAAAAATCGGGTTTCCCATGAAAGACCGGCATTTATGTTGTCCATTGCGGATGCCATGCTTCGGTCGCTGAGGACAAGAGAATTCGGTCCAAGGTGGAAGCCAAATACACCAACCTTGGTTTTTGGGGTTTCATCGAAAAAGCCGGAAACGTCGAAATCGAATTCCTCAGATGTGGTGTCGTATTGTTCGGTCGGGTACTGGGTAGAATCGGGCCCAGAATAGGCGGCAGAAAAATCGTCATTCCAGCTTAAGACCTCTTCGGTTACCTCGGTTTCGGCGTAAACAGTATCCGTAAATGTTGCTTGTTGGGGTAATACAAATTGTGCTTCTCCCGATGACTCTTGTGCAGCAACAAGAGTTGAAAGCGCAAGAGTAGAGAAAAGAAAGAAGGTTTTCATGGGATTGTTAGGTTAATATTGATTGGAACGACAAGTGCCGCCTGATAAAAAAGTATTTTTGCTAAAGATATGGCAAGAAAGCACAATAAACGGGCAAAAAAACGCTCGACCAGCATAGATATCAAGGCCTATGCCCAAGCGCTAGAAGGCGTTTTTAAAAAATACCCGACCCGTAAATTCAATTACAAGCAGCTCGCAGCCCAGTTGGGTTACAAGCCGACCATGGTCAAAGCCAAGATCGAAATGGCCTTGTCGGATATGGAGCGCAACGGCACTATTTTGATGGTGGATCGCGGCAAGTATAAGCTCAGATACAACGCGGTTTATACTGTCGGAGTGGTGGATATGGCGGGGAACGGGAACGCCTACGTTGTGAGCCCGGATACGGAAGCAGATATTTTGATTCGCTCGGCGAATTTGAACCACGCCCTTGATGGGGATACAGTGAAAGTTAGCCTATATGCACGTCGAGGCGGCAAGAAACTGGAAGGCGAGATCATTGAGATTGTAAAGCGCAAGCGCATGGACTTCGTGGGTACTGTCGAGATAGGAAAGACCTATGGGTTCTTGGTACCTTCGAGCCGTAAGATGTTGGTAGACATTTACATTCCTAAAGAGAAATTAGCTGGGGTGAAGCACGGGCAGAAGGCTGTTGGACGTATTCTAGACTGGCCGAAAAATGCGAGTTCGCCTTTTGGAGAAATCATAGAAGTGCTCGGGGATGCGGGCGATCACAATACAGAGATTCATGCGGTATTGGCCGAGTTTGGTTTGCCGTACAAGTTCCCACAGGATGTGGAGGAGGAAGCCAATGCGCTAAACCAAAGCATCGATGAAAAGGAAATTGCGAATAATAGACGCGATTTTAGAGGGGTGCCGACCTTCACCATTGATCCAGCGGACGCTAAGGATTTTGACGATGCGTTGTCGCTGCAGAAATTGAAAAATGGCCACTGGGAAGTAGGCGTGCACATTGCGGATGTGAGCCACTACGTGCATCCGAATTCGATTCTCGACGAAGAGGCCGTTGATCGTGCGACTAGTGTGTATTTAGTGGACCGAGTAGTTCCTATGCTTCCCGAGGTGTTGTCCAACGGGGTCTGTTCACTCCGCCCGAACGAAGATAAATATACCTTCAGTGCTGTCTTTGAGATGGACGAGGAAGGGACGGTACACGACCGCTGGTTTGGCCGAACGGTTATTCACAGCGACCGCCGATTTGCCTACGAAGAGGCACAACAGATCATTGAGGACAACCACCCCGAAGGAAATAAAGCAGGTTTTTACGACGCTATCAAAACCCTAGACGGTATGGCCAAGAAGTTGCGTACAGCTCGGATGAGCAAGGGCGCCCTAAGTTTCGATAAGAAGGAAGTAAAATTCATGCTTGATGAGGAGAACCAACCCACAGGCGTTTACTTCAAGGTCAGCCGCGACGCCAACCATTTGATCGAGGAATTCATGTTGCTCGCAAACAGGTCGGTCGCCGAGTTTATTGGAAAGGCCAAGAGCGGACAGCCCTCTGGCCAGACCTTCGTCTATCGCATCCACGACGATCCGGACCCTACAAAGCTTCAAGATTTGAGCACTTTTGTGCGCCAATTCGGTCATGATGTACGCCTGAACAGCAAGACCGCCATCACCCGCAGCTTGAACAAAATGCTCGACGAGGTGAAGAATACACCGGAGGCCAACATGATTGAAACCTTGACCATCCGCACAATGAGCAAGGCGAAATACACCACGCAGAATATTGGTCACTACGGATTGGCCTTTGATTATTATACACATTTTACCTCACCTATTCGCCGCTATCCAGACGTGATGGTCCACCGATTATTACAGCACTACCTTGACGGCGGAAAGTCGCCATACTATGATGCCTACGAAGTCCTTTGTGAGCACAGCAGCGAGCGCGAAAAGGCCGCGGCAGATGCGGAACGCGCGTCAATCAAATACATGCAGGCGGTGTTCTTGGAAAAGCATGTGGGCGAGAGCTTCATGGGGGTTATTACCGGTGTCACGGAATGGGGAGTTTATGTGGAATTAGTCGACAATTATTGCGAAGGCATGATACGTATTCGCGACTTCCGTGACGACTACTATGTATTCGACAGCAAGAACTTCTGTATCGAAGGAGAAAGCTCTGGAAAAATATATCAGTTAGGGGATCCTATGAAAATCACGGTAAAAAACGTAGATTTAGAAAGGAAACAGATTGATTTCGAGCCGTGCTATGGCGATTGAATATTTCTAAAGAACAAAACAACATGTCTACATCCGCTCGTTCCAAATCCGTTGAACTGCTCGCCATCCTCATAGGGGGTATTTCAATCCTAGCTTCCGTCTATTTCTTATTTCTCGCAGAAGACTCGTACAATGTGACCAACAAGATAATTTCGTTGGCATTCTTGGTCTTTGTCGTATATAATTTTCTGAATATGCGAGGCTTGAAAGGAGAGATAGGTGCGTTGACGGATAAAAACGCCGAGCTTTCTGGAAACTTGGCCAGTACAAAATCAGAGTTGGTCCAGGCCCAAGCGGATCTCGAAACGGTAAAGACAGATTTAGTCACAGCGCAACAAGAGAATGAAAAGCGTAAGGCCGAGGTAGATCGCTTAAAGAGTAAATTAAAAGAGGATTAAGCCACTATAAACGAATAATTACTGAGGAGTGCGAAGAAATTCGTACTATAGCGAAACAAATAAATAGACCATGTCATACTTAAATTCTGATAAGAATAACGTTTCGCTAGAGTGGGCAGCCATGCTAGTCGGAGTCGTGGTAATTTTCGTTACCGCTTATGTCATTTTTGGAACCGAATGGAATGTATACAGAGTAGTTAATGTATTACTCGGAGTAGCGTTCATTGTATTCATAACATACGCATATATGAATGCAAGTAACCTTAAGAAAGCGCTCAAAGGTTCTCAATCAGACGCCCTTGCCATGAGCAAGGAGAATGAAAGTTTACGCTCGGCTATTGGTGATATCGAGTTAACCCTGGAAAAAACCAAAAATGATATTACCCGATTAGAATCGGAAAAAGAAAAGCTTGAAGAAGAGATAGATATCCTCAAGGACAAGCTTACTGCGCTAACAGAACACGAAGAAGAAAGTAAAGAAGACGCTTAACCCTTCTTAAAGAACGCTTTTAATTTTTCAAGATCGGTATCCGTCGCTTCCTTCGGATCTTCCCCTTTGGCCTTTGGCGAGCCTACTTTTCGAACGGGAGCGTTGAGTTGCGTCGACTGTTTATGCGTTAGCCTTTGCTTGGATTTACCAGAAGATTTTTTCGTGGGCGCTTGTTTCAATGGCGCTGCCTTTTGTACCTCTTCAAGCTTTTCTAGGGTTGTCTTTGGTTTTTCTATTTTGGTTCGTTTTTTCGTCTTTTTTGTCGATTTTGCTCCTTTTTCGGTCTTTTTTGATTGATTTTGGCCCGATTTTGCCGATTTCTTCGCGTTTTTCTTTTCCGAAGCTTTTTTGGTTTTATTCTTCTTCGTAGCAGCCGGTCCGGTCGCACTAGCTTCTTCTCGAACGCCGCCGCGCACCTTTCCTTTGACCGTGCCCTCATCACCGTGCAAGCTTTCCGCAGGGATGAACTTATCGCGAGTCACCCAAGTGCTTAAAGCGCCAATGGAGAGGAGGTATTGGTCCTTTTTGATTTCTATGATTTCACCCGGCTGGCGAGATCCGATGAGCTTGACACGATCCCCAATTTTTGCGGGCGAGGCAATGAGCTTTTTGATTCTCTTTTCTTTTTGTTTCTCGTACTGGCTCTTCTTCTTTTGCTTTTCCCCTTGGGTTTGTTCGGCTCGTTCTCCTGCATAGACCTTGAAGCGGCCGATCACTTCGTCTTTGCCCTTTTTCGTGCGTTGGTCCGCGTATTCGTTGACCAGTGACTGAAACTTCTTGCCCCAGGTAATCATGGCATTCTGCTGCTCGTTCATAGTGCTTTGTCGGCGTACCTTGTCTTCTAGCAGGTCGATCTTATTGTCCTGTTTCTCTTTGAGTTTTTCCAGCTCCTCTAATCGCTTGGCTAAGGTCTTAGACTGGGTACTTAGGCGGTTTTTCTCCTTTTGAATGCTGACTAACAATCGGTCAACAGCCACGGTATTATCGTCTAAAGCTTCGTGGGCCGCTTGAATCAGGGTTGGTGATATACCCACTTGTTGCGCTACCTCGTATGTGTAGGACGATCCTGGAACACCCTGGTTGAGGATGTACTCTGGGGTTAAATCTTCGGAATTGAATTGCATAGAGCCGTTTTCTACTCGGGGTAATTCACCGGCCAAGGCTTTGATGTTGTTGTAGTGGGTGGTCATTACCCCAAAGGTCTTAGTGTTGTTGAGCTCGTTCAAGAAAACCTGTGCCATAGAAGAGCCAAGATCCGGATCCGAACCAGAACCAAATTCATCAATAAGCACTAAGGTCTTGGCATACGAGGCGTCCAAGAAGTATTTCATTTTCGACAGCTTTGAGCTGTAGGTAGATAGCTCGTTTTCTATGCTCTGTGCATCCCCGATATCCGCCATCAGTCCGTTGAACCAACCCATTTTGCTATCTGGATGGACAGTGATTAATAGGCCACTTTGCAACATGAGTTGCAGCAATCCGACCGTCTTTAGGGTGATGGATTTTCCGCCAGCATTTGGTCCGGAGATCACTAAGATTCGGGTTTCGGTATCCAGCTTGATGTTCAGCGGTACCACTGCTTTCTTCTTGGGTGCGTTGAAGGCGCGAAGGACCGGGTTAATGGCTTTAATCAGGTGTATGTACGGTTTGTCCAAGAGCTGTGGCAAACATGCATTTTCGTCCAAAGCGTAGAGGGCCTTGGCGTTGATAAAGTCGATTTGGCACAGGGCGGTGCTGTAGTCGCTCAAGAGCTCACGGTAGCCTGCAATAAAGGCGGTTAATATTTTAAGGACTCGGTTAACTTCGCGCTTTTCCTCATCTTCTAAAACGGAGATTTCGTTGTTGATCTCTAAGGTTTCCGTCGGCTCGACATAGAAGATGGTCGCGCGGGAAGACGAACCGTGGAATATCCCGTTGACCTGGCCCTTAAAGGCACCTTCAATAGCCAATACACGCTTGTTGTCGTGGACGCTCTCCTGAATATCTGCCAGGACCCCGCTGCCTTGGTATTTCTTTACGGCCCGGTAGAAAATGCGGTCTGCAGCCGCGCGCTTTTTCGTCAAGGCCGCACGAATTTTACCTAGTTGCGAGGAGGAGGAAGTCTTGACTACGCCGCGTCGGTCGAGTACGCGATCGATTTCATCCGGAATGACTTTATTTGGTTCTAGGTGGGTCATTTTCTCTTGGATCGAAGGCGTGCGTTCC
>DMCR01000195.1:0-15878 GCA_003445735.1 Cryomorphaceae bacterium | reverse complement strand
GGGCCGTCAAGGGAGGCGCCTTGGATCTTTAGGCGGAGCATGAAGGGTTTAATGTCGGCAGAGGCCAGAGCGGGAATGGGTAAGTCGCTTTGGTATAGCCCTAAGACTTCGTGCACCTGTTGCAAGTCTTGGGTAACCGCGCTATAATCAGTGCTTGGCTTTAACCCTGAAATCCGTTCACGAGCAAACTCGGTCACTGCTCGTTTGGCGACGGCCTGTTTGACTAAATCAAACTCTATGCTTTCAAAAAGATCCTCGGGATATGTTTTCAATGGTTATGGCCTACCCTTTGTAGAATTCGTCAGTTGTACGTGCTTTACGGGCACCTCCAGCCAACAAATATGCGAGGAAGGAAAGTACCGCAGTAACCACCACATCTAGGATCGTCCAAGCCGGTCCGATGGGGGCGTCTCTCAAGTCATTTTGAATGTCGGCATACATCCAAAATCCCGCCACGATCAATGGACCTATCCATTGTGGGCGGACGATATTGTTTTTTCGGTCGTAGGCTATGTTTAAGCGTGTCAAGAAATAAACTCCGGCAAATGCACCCATCCCGTGGGCGATGAGCGCAGAGTATACGGCGAATGGATTGGCCTTCATGTAGGCGTCCATTGCGGCGACCTTACCGGCCCAGTCCGCAGACATCAAGGCTTCTTGCGGGAATGGATCTAGGAACGGTGTGAAGATCAAATGGAAAACCGTTGTGATAACACCTGCGAGGAATAGGGCGACTATGCTCAATAATACCGGACGTACGGCATTGGCGATTTTCTTGTAGGCGGCTTTGATGGTCCTCATTTGGCGTTTAGACGTTAAACCAGCTTTCCACTTGGTCTAGTCCAAGGGCGGGGATATCCAATTTATTCTTTTTTCTGAATCCGTTGAGCTTTTGGTGCAAGGCCGCAGGTTTGTTGTTGCGCAATGCCTCGACGGTGTGGTAGCCCGCTTGTGCGATGTGCTTCGACCAATCGGATGGGACGCCGATGGCCTGGAAATCTGCAGGGCTAGCTATGGTTTCCCATTTTTCTGGGCGCATTTGCGGAAAGAAGAGCACCTCTTGGATGCTGTCTTGGTTGGTGAGCATCATGGTGAGGCGGTCGATACCGATACCTAAACCTGAGGTCGGCGGCATACCGTATTCTAGGGCGCGAACGAAATCCATATCGATGAACATCGCTTCGTCGTCGCCTTTTTCTGAAAGTTTTAATTGGTCCTCGAAACGCTCTAACTGATCAATAGGATCGTTGAGTTCCGAGTAGGCGTTAGCGACCTCTTTACCATTTACCAAGAGCTCAAAACGCTCAGTGAGTTCTGGGTTGTCGCGGTGCTTCTTGCACAGTGGAGACATTTCAACGGGGTAGTCGATGATGTAGGTTGGCTGGATGTAGTGCTTCTCGCACTTTTCGCCGAAAATTTCATCGATGAGCTTTCCTTTACCCATAGTTTCATCCACTTCAAGACCGATAGATTTCGCTGCTTCACGCACTTCGTCTTCCGACTTGCCGCCCAATTCGAGGCCGGTGTGCTCCTTGATAGCCTGTAGAATAGGCACTCGAGCGTATGGCGTTTTGAAGCTAACGGTATTTTCGCCGATAGTCGCATCTGTCGTACCGTTTAAGGCCATGGCTACTTCTTCCAGCATATTTTCTACGAAGCGCATCATCCAATTGTAGTCTTTGTAGGCTACATAGATTTCCATCACGGTGAACTCTGGGTTGTGTGTTTTGTCCATTCCTTCGTTACGGAAGTCTTTGGCAAATTCATATACCCCTTCAAAGCCGCCTACGATGAGGCGTTTGAGGTAGAGCTCGTTGGCAATACGGAGGTACAACGGCACATCTAGTGCGTTATGGTGGGTGATGAATGGTCGAGCAGCGGCACCACCAGGGATTGGTTGGAGGATAGGGGTTTCCACCTCCATGTATCCTGCGTCGTCGAAGATACGACGCATGGTAGAAATCACTTTGTTACGCTTGCGGAAGATCTCTTTTACGCCAGGGTTGACGACGAGGTCTACGTAGCGTTGTCGGTAGCGGATTTCCGGATCGGTAAGCTGGTCGTAGATGTTTCCTTCGGCATCTTTTTTAACTATTGGAAGTGGACGAAGGCTTTTTGATAGTACAACTAATTCCTTTACGTGCAAGCTCATCTCACCCGTTTGAGTGATGAACATATGTCCTTCCACACCGATGAAATCACCAATATCGAGGAGCTTTTTAAACACGTCGTTGTAGAGGATCTTGTCTTCGCCAGGGCAGATTTCGTCGCGGTTTATGTAGATCTGCATTTCGCCTGAAGAATCGACCAGCACAGCAAATGAAGCCTTACCCATGATGCGTTTAGTCATCAAGCGGCCTGCGATGCGCACATGTTCAAAACCTTGTACACCCTCGCTATATCTGGCGCGGATGTCTTTGGCAAAGTGCGTACATTTATACTCAGCGGCTGGGTACGGGTCGATGCCCAACGCTCTCAGCCTGCGAAGTGATTCACGTCTAAGGATTTCCTGTTCTGATAAAAGTCTGGCCATACGACACATTTATTTCACAGCGCAAAGATAACTGCCTTTCGTAGCTTAGCATCATGAGTATCCACCGATTTTCCCACCTTTGGGTAGCCCTTTTTTTTACCGTCGCTGCACATGCGCAGCCGTATTGGCAGAAAGGTAGCCGTTTGGCTAGTATCGGGGGATCTGCATTTCTTACTGGAACGAGTTCAGACCTTACTAATGCTCGCTTGTCGCTGCAAGGCGGTTCGTGTGCTTTTTTGACACCGACAACTGCTATTGGTTTAGAGGCGTCCATAGATCTTGCGTCGATGACACAAACCTACGCCACCACTGGCCGAGTTCACTTTATGGCCTCGGGGGCGAGCGACCAAGATTTTAGTTTGTTGCTCGATGCGCATGTAGGCATGGCCTATCACGAGAACCAGACAGTGATGGGCGAGTCGTTTAATAGCTCCGACGTGAAGGTGGGCGTGGGCGCACAATGTACTTGGTGGGTTAGCCAAGGTACGGGCATTTATTTATGGCCGCAGCTAAGTAAAACTAATGGTGGCCCTAGCGGGTTATGGGAATGGCAATTGTCGCTGCCCATTGGCGTGCAGTGGAATTGGCATCAGAAACCATGAAAGAAGTAAAGTTTCAAGATATAGGTCGCGTCGATTATAAGGAGGCGTGGGATTTCCAGACCCTATTATTCGAGGAGACGGTAGCGCAGAAATTGGTTAACCGAAAAACCCCAGAGCAGGCCAAGGAGACCACGGACCATTTGATTTTTGTGGAGCATCCGCCGGTGTTTACCCTCGGGAAGAGCGGGAAGGAGTATCATTTATTGGTGGACGAGGCGCGCCTGAAAAGAGAGGGTATTGAGTACTTTAAGGTGAACCGTGGAGGGGACATAACATACCATGGGCCAGGGCAAATTGTTGGCTATCCCATCTTGGATTTGGACCATTATTTCACGGACATTCATAAATACTTGCGCTATCTTGAAGAGGTCGTCATTTCAACGCTGAGGTTTTATGGCCTAGATTCAGGCCGCTCCAAAGGGGAGACAGGAGTATGGCTGGATGCTGGAACGCCTTTTGCCCGGAAGATTTGCGCCCTAGGTGTGAAGGCCTCACGCTGGACCACTATGCACGGTTTTGCCTTTAATGTAAATATGGATTTGAGCCATTTTGCACATATAGTGCCCTGTGGCATTACCGATAAGGCAGTGACGTCGTTGCACATAGAATTGGGCCGAGAAATCGATTTGAATGAGGTAAAGGCCCAATTAAAAAAGAATTTTGAACAACAGTTTGGCTGTACCTTAGTGCCGTCAAAACAACCCTACAAACATGAAAACAGCTAAACGCGTCGTCGCCATTGTCGTCGTCCTATTTCTGGCCCTCAAGTTTTCTCCCTACAGCTACCTCATTCGCGGGGTGCAGGGTGCCTACCTTGACGGCCATACTAGTGCTCACATATACGATCGCGTTCATTTTGATCAGCGCGAGATGCCCGTCTTCAATGCAGTGACCTTACCGGAAGGATCTTATACACTCGAGCTCTCGCCGCAAACCAGAACCGCCCTTGAAGCCTACGATACGAGGGGCCTAATCGTTCTAGAAAAGGACTCAGTGGTCTTCGAAGAATATTGGGCTGATCACGATACGTCGACCATCAGCAACAGCTTCTCCAGTGCGAAAACAGTGATCACCTTGTTGATTCAGATTGCCATTCAGGACGGCTATATCGATTCTTGGGACGACCCCATCACCAAGTACATTCCGGAGTATGTGATTCCGGAGGGTATAAAGGAGCCGACCTTGCGTCATTTCAGTACGATGACAGCGGGCATGCAAATAAAGGAGAACTACAACGATCCTTTCTCGAAAACTGCGAAATTGTACTACGGCGATAATGTAGAGGCCACGGTACTAAGCATACCGCCAGGGAAGCACCCCACGGGTGAAGTGTATGAATACCAAAGTGCGCAGACTCAAGTATTGACTATTGCGTTGAGCCGTGCCGTGGGTGAGAGTGTGTCAAGTTTTGCGAACCGTGAACTTTTTGCGAAGGTGGGATTTGAAGTACCGGCAACTTGGCATTTAGATAGAGCCGATGGATTGGAATTGGGATTTTGTTGTCTTAATTTGAGCGTCAGAGATTTTGTTAAGTTGGGTCAATTTGTATTGCACGACGGTAAAATCAATGGCCAATCGGTGGTGGATTCAGCCTTCATCGCTATGGCATCTCAAGGGTACAAGAGCTCGAACTATGGGCATAGCTTTTGGATTTATCCGGAACCGCACAATCACGTATTAGGATTCCGCGGTATGTTGGGCCAGTATATCATCGTTGACCGCTTACACGAGCGAGTGATGATGCGAATTGGCGAAAGCGACGGAGGTCGCTTTCGTAAAGACTTCAATAAGGTTGAGGAAGCCCTACTTCTTCAAATGGACCTTTGGAACGAATAAACCATGCCCACACCTGTTATCAAACTAGAGCAGCTTAACATCTCTTTTGGCGAGAAACAGGTATTGCATGATTTTTCATTGACCATCTACCCAGGCCAAAGTCTGGCGGTAGTTGGGGAAAGTGGCTCCGGTAAATCTGTAAGCGCACTTTTATCCATGGGGTTGCTGGACTCGAAGGCTGAGATCCAAGCTAAAACCGCGAACTTATTGGGGCGCTCTATTTCCAGCATGTTTCCTGCGCTCTGGTCAGATATTAGGGGCAAGGAAGTGGCCATGGTTTTTCAAGACCCTATGTCCTCCTTACACCCCTCCATACGCATTGGTAAACAGCTTGATGAGGTTCTCGAGCGTCACACGTCGGCTTCGGTGGAGCAGCGCAAAGCCAAAATCTTGAAGGCTTTGGCGGAGGTGGAGCTCCTTGAGCCCGAGCATACTTATGGGAAGTATCCCCACGAATTGAGTGGCGGTCAACGCCAGCGTGTGGTCATTGCCATGGCTCTGTTGCTGGACCCCAAACTCATCATTGCCGACGAACCCACTACTGCACTGGACAAGGCGGTAGAGGCAACCATATTAACCCTGTTGAGAAACCTTGTGAAGGAGCGCGGTTGCGCCCTTTGGTTGATCAGCCATGATCTTGAAGTAGTGGCGGAACATGCGGACGACGTCTTGGTACTTTTCCGCGGAATAACGGTGGAACAAGGACCGGCGAAGGACATATTTAATCATCCCCAACATGCCTATACAAAGGGTTTGTTGGCGTGCCGCCCCCCAAAGCAGGGACGTCCCTTTCCATTGCCGGTGCTTCAGGATTTCATGGAAGAAAAGGCGGTGGTCGAGAAGGAAGAATTGGTCGCGCCAGAGGAGAAAGACCCTTTACTTCAGATTGAAGAATTGACCATCGGCTTTCAGCGAAGAAAGGGATGGCGTAAATACACCCAGTGGGTCGTGCGCGACCAAGATTTGGCTTTAATGCCCGGGGAGACACTGGGACTTATCGGGCCTTCAGGATCTGGAAAAAGCACAATCGGCCGTGCCATCGTGGGGCTTAATAATCACGAATACAAGCACTGGAAGTACAGCGGCGATCGGAGTAAAATCCAGTTCATTTTTCAGGACCCCTATAGTGCGCTGAACAGTGGAAAGAGCATTGGTTGGGCACTGGACCATGTCCTGCGCAAGCACCATAGTCATTTGTCCGCTGCAGCACGACTAGCCAAAGCAAAAGCTTTGTTGGAAGAGGTGGGTCTGCAAGCGTCTGATTTACAAAAGAAGCCTCGTGCCTTCTCAGGCGGTCAACGGCAGCGTATCTGCATTGCTCGTGCCTTGGCGGCGGATCCGGAGCTCTTGATTTGTGACGAGAGTGTGAGTGCCTTGGATGTGAGTGTGCAGGCCCAAGTGTTGAACCTGCTGAACGGGATTAAAAAGAATCGGGGCCTGAGCATGATTTTCATCTCTCACGACCCCGATGTTGTTCGGTATATGTGCGACCGTATTATTGAACTAGAACCGTTGGCGTTCTAATTACTGCGGTCTTCGAAATTCTCGCGTTTGCCATTGCGATAAGCACGAATGGCGAGTACAATTGCGGCAATGAACACGAAGCCCCACACGAGGGCATGAATCCCTAAGACCCACATGTTATTTTAGCTTTACAGCGGTGCCGTAGGCTAGCATTTCGGCAGCGCCTTGCATCACCATGGAAGTGGTGAAACGAATGTTTATCACGGCATCTGCACCGAGCCGTTCAGCATCTTTAATCATGCGCTTTAAGGCTTGCTCACGGCTTTGGGCTTGAAGTTTGGTGTATTCTTCAATTTCACCGCCAACAATATTCTTGATGCCAGCGAAAATATCACGGCCAATATTGCGCGCGCGCACCGTACTGCCTCGGCAAATGCCAATAGTTTCCGAGATTTCTTTGCCTGCTACGGTAGAGGTCGTAGTTAAGATCATAGTTTTAATGTTTAGACCATTAAGTTAGGCAAACGCGACAAAATCCGGGTAGTTTCTCTTCCTGTTATGCCCTAATTTTAACCCATATCTGCAGAGTATAAATATGAAGTCGACCACTACACGTTCACTTGCCGCTCTTTTGTTTATGGCTTTTGCTGCGTTAGCGAACGCACAAATTTTGGCGGTAACCCCAGCCTTTCCGTCTCAAAACGATACGGTGACCATCATTTACGATGCCACTCAGGGGAACGGTGCGCTAACCGGAGTAGTCCCTGTATATGCCCATGCTGGCTTGATCACGAATCAGAGTACTTCACCAACCGACTGGAAGCACGTACAAGGGAACTGGGGGACGCCAGATGCGTCCGTGTTGATGACAAACTTGGGCAACAACCTACACAAGATAGAATACCACATGCCTACATTTTATGGCTTTGGCTCTAGTGTAGTGGTTCAAAAAATGGCATTTGTTTTTCGAAACGGCAATGGAACTATTGTGGGGCGCGACCCAAATGGTAATGACATTTATTACGATGTTTATCCGCCGAACGCAGGATTGATTGCTAAGTTTTTGGCGCCGTCGACCACCTTGCTCATCAGCCCTGGCGATTCTATTGAATTCATCGTGGCCTCCAACCAAAAGTCAGACATGAAGGTATATGATAACGGTACGCTGGTCTTTCAAGATTCGACGAAACAGGACAACTTCTATTTAGGCAGCACAACCGCGGGGGTGCATACTGTGGTCTTGCAAGCAGATTACGGGACTTCGACCGAATACGATACCGTGTATTATGCCGTACAAACCCCATTGCAGGTGGGCGTGATGCCTAGCGGGATGGAGCAAGGGATCAACGAACTAAATGATACGACAGTCTTTTTCAAACTTTACGCGCCTTTTAAAAACCGCGTGTACTGCATGACCTCGCACAATGACTATATGCCGGATACGGTGAATGCGATGACGCGCACGCCAGGAGGTGCTTGGTGGTTTTTGGAGATGAATGTGCCGGCGGGCGAGCCCTTCACCTACCAGTACCTTATCGACGGTGAGCTCCGAGTGGCGGATCCGTTTTCTGAACAGATATTGGACCCTTGGAACGACGGGTATATTTCAAGTGCCACCTACCCGAATATGCCCAATTATCCAGTAGGTCAAACCACGGGTATTGTATCATTGTATGAGACGGCGAAGTCAGTATATAATTGGACCAACACCACTTTTAATGCCCCTCCACAAGAGGAGCTCCTTATCTACGAATTGCTCATCCGCGATTTTGTGACTACACACAATTACCAGACGCTGATCGATACGCTGGATTACATTGAGCGTCTTGGGGTGAACGCCATTGAGCTTATGCCAAATTCGGAGTTTGAGGGAAACTTGAGCTGGGGATACAACCCGTCTTTTCACATGGCGCTGGATAAATACTACGGTACGCCGGATAAATTCCGCGAGTTCGTGGACAGCTGTCACAGCCGAGGGATTGCGGTGATTATGGACCAAGTCTTCAATCACGCCTTTGGACAAAATCCTATTGCGCAGATGTGGTGGGACAGCAACAACAACCGTCCGGCGGCAAACAATCCGTACATGAACCAGAATTGCCCCCACCCGCCAAACTGTTGGGGGAACGACTTCGACCATTTCGTGCAGCCTACGCGTGATTACATGGACCGCATTAATACCTATTGGATTGAGGAGTTCAAGATTGACGGGATCAGATTCGACTTTACCAAGGGGTTCACCAACAGCTCCAATGCAGATAACTACCAAGCGCCGAGAATCGCTGCTTTAAAGCGTATGGCGGATGTGTGTTGGAATAAAGACGCTGATTTCTATGTGATCCTCGAGCATTGGGGACCCAATCAAGAAGAGAAAGAGCTGAGCGATTACGGCATGATGCTCTGGGGCAATGCAGTGCACCAGTACTATGAAGCGGCTATGGGTTATACACCCGATAGCGACTTCAAGTGGGGCATCTACAAGGAGCGTGGCTGGACCGACAAGCATTTAATTACGTACATGGAAAGCCACGATGAAGAGCGCGCGTCGTACCAGATTAAAACCTACGGGAACTCGAGCGGCGGTTACGACACCAAGACCTTGGCCACACGTGCGGACCGAATCATCCAAGCAAGTGCTTTCTTCTATACAATTCCTGGGCCGAAGATGATTTATATGTTTGAGGAATTGGGCTACGATATTTCCATCGACAACCCTTGTCGCGTGTGTGAGAAACCTATTCTCTGGAACTATTACGACAACCAGTACCGTCAGAAGATCTATTTCTACATGGCCTCGATGATGGACATGCGCAAGAAGCATGACGTGTTCAACACCTCGAACTTCACCTATGCCCTAAATGGAGCCTCGAAACGCATCAACCTCAACGGTAGCGCTATGAATGCCGCGGTGGTGGGGAACTTCTCAGTCACGCAGAACAATGTGTATCCGAACTTCCAGCACACGGGTACTTGGTATGATTACTTTACTGGCGACAGCATCACCGTTACGAACGCCACAGCAACTATTTCCTTTTCGCCGGGCGAATGGCACATCTACACGGATGTCAAGTTGGCTGATGCTGCCTTCATGGACCTCCCAGAAGAGGTGTTGGCTGAAGTGAAACCGTTCATGACCTTCCCGAACCCCAGCCATGGAATGATGGATCTATTGCTTGATTTTGCTGAAGGCACGCGTGTGACTTGGTCGCTCGTAGACCTCAACGGTCGCGTCGCCGCGCAAGGAGAAATTCAATGCGAGGGTCCTATGATTGAGCCGATGGATTTCAGTGCGTTGGCGAAGGGGATGTACTTCTTAAACCTCACCACGCCAGAGCGACACTACACCGATCGGGTGGTGTTGCAATAAGCACAAAAAATCCGGCTGGAGGCCGGGGGTTTTAATCTATCCCCGCATATAGATTTTGGGCCATGAGTATCAGATCAGGGCTAAATCCACTAGGCGCCTCTGGCGTTTTCTCAAAGACCGGAATATCTTCTGCGTTAATGTTTATTCCCGTTGCTTTGGCAATGCGCTCCACCACCTGAGACGGGCGCGCTAAAAACTCTTCATAGCGAATGAACTCCACTCCGCCCAAACCTTGCGCGTAGCTGTAGTACTCGACCCAACGCTCCAACCAAAAATCTAACTTCTCTCGGTCGCGCCCGGCGCCAACGCCGCCGAGGTCAAAAGGTAATTGGCCCTGCCCAAACTCATGGTGTCCTAACCAATTCATATAGGTCAACACGAACGGGTCTTCCGACTGCTCCTCGCTAAACTTTAGGTGCTGCTTGTACAAACTGTAGGCGTGCTCAAGCGGCTCGCGCACCAAAACAAACACCTTCATGTCTGGGTTCTGCGCCAATAGCGACGGCAACCTAAGCACTGCGTTATTATTCTTCGCTAAATACACCTCGCCGGGCTTGCATAGGCTCTTGAAATACTTTCTGTACTGCTCGTTTTCTTCGGTACTCAACTCATGGCGCACCAACCGGTCCTTCTTCAGAAACCGATCGCCCGTGACAACCTTGAAGAAATATTCCTCCAACGCCTCCACGCTCGCGAGTCCTACTTTGATGCCGTCGCCGTGCGCGCGTTCTTGTTGCTCTTTGCGGCTAGCGCGGTAGAATTTGGCCCATAATCTTGGAGCGAGCAATACGGGCATGTTGCTGTAATCTAGGGAACGGAATGGACCGCGCTCACTTAAAGTGCGTACTAAGGCCGTTGTCCCCGCCCGGGCCAGCCCGGTAACCAACACCGCACTCACCGCGCCGTCCTCCACTGGATGCTTCACACCTTTTATTTGTCGGTTTAACAGGGCCTGGCCGATGTGGTAATGGTCGAGGATGAGGTGATGGAATAATTGGGCCATGGCGCCATAGGCACTTTTTTGCTTACGCGGGTAGAAAAACGGCAGCACAGTCCCCGCCGTGAACACGCCAAACTTCCAGCCTGTACTCAGCGTATCTGCCCAAAACATCCCAGGCAAATACCAATAAGTACATCCGGTCGCTACCAATACCACGGCCAAAAAGGCCAAGGTCTTCCCTAGAGCCACTACTGTAGCTTTAGTCGCTTTGTTTACCGCCGCGAATTTGTCGTCCTCTTCAAGGTCGGAGATGAGAATGTCGAGCAGGCCGGCACTGCGGCGTGCCAAGACAAAAAAAGGAGCCTGCATCCATAGCACCCCTATTCCGAGAATGACCCCCGAAATCAGCGGAAAGGCTATGCGCAGCGCCTCGAACATTTACTTTTTACGTGCTTTCTTGATGCCGTACCAAATGCGGTAGCCGAAAGCGAAAACAATGAGCAAAAGCACCAAGGCAATCAAGATGCCAGCACCTAGGCCTAGACCAGGGCCGATGTACAAAAGTGGAGTAATCATACGTGTTGTATTTACGGCTGCAAAATACGCCTCATCTGTGGAATTGCCCTATTGCAACGTGCCTATTTCCGAATCCATTTCAATCGCTACTCACGATGTAAGCGAAGGAAATTCAATTAGTCGCAGTGATTGACTTCATTCCCTTTATATTTACACTGAACTAACACATAATTTATGCCTGCCTTCTCAGAAAACGCGCTTTTAGAATTGCTCTTGCGCTTTGCGCTCACATTGGTTTTTAACCTTGTACTCATGCGAATTGTGAGCAAGCACGGCCCGGAATCCCGTAAGAATGTCTACAGCTTTTTCATCATTTCTGTGGTGGTGTTCTTCCTGTCGCACACCCTTCGATCTTTTGACATGCAGATCGGTATGGCGATCGGAATGTTCGCCGTCTTTGGCATTGTACGTTATCGCACCGAGCCATTGCGCCCGCAGGAGATGACCTATTTATTTGCGACCATAGGTATTGCTCTGATCAACGCATTGTCTTCTCAGCCGGAAGGTTGGATGGAGATGGCGGTGATTAACGTTTTGGTGTTGGCCTTTATTTATTTGCTCGAGAAGTTTTTATTGAGGGAGGAGGCCAAGCCAAATCAACGTAAATTAAACGTATCGGTGCCTGTGGTAGAATTGGAAAAATCAGCTTTGGAAGCGAAGGTAAAGGCACTTGAATTGCAAATGGGGATTCAGGTGATCCGGGTCCAAGTTTCTAAAGTGGACTATGCCCTCGGAACAGCTCAAATTCAACTATTCTATGAAGAGTAAGCTTTTATTCATGGCTCTGTTCATAGGTATAATGGCCTTTGGCCAGAGTGCGACAGACCAGGGGGTATGGTTTAAGATGGGAATGAAAGCGGATCTTAGCAAAGAACTTTCACTGACGGTGAGCGGTCAATACCGCACTTCAACCTTGAGCCACGACCGTTGGATTACGGAGGCCCAGTTTGGTCGTGAGATTAATAAGAACTGGGATCTAGGTCTAGAGCTCAGGCATTATATGGTTTTCGATATGAAGGGTGCAACGCAAGGGTCTTTTCACAGAGTTCGTGCTCAATTTTATGCGTCGCAGCATATTGATCTCGCCAAAGGTGATCTACACTTCCGTTATGCACTCCAGCAGCGCGCCATACTTACCGGCTCAGGCAATAACAAGTTTACGGGGAGGTTGCGTATGCAATATGATTACCCCATCAAAAATTTCAAATGGGATCCCACGTTTGAGGTCGAGCTTTTTGCTTCTGGCAATCCAAATTTCGACAGAGCACTCCGTTTAGGAGTTGGTTCGGATTCGAAAGTAGCGGGTAAAAAATTAGGCGTTGGGTATTTCTACCAAAGAGACATAAGTAATACCGGGACGCACGCCCACGTATTGCAGACCTCTATTCGATTTTAAACTTTTATAGCACAGCGTCCACCGAGTCACATTCGATTAAGTAGATACCTGCTTAAGCAACATAGATTTTTCATAATTCCTGTAGTTATTCTGTCCAGTCTTGACTGAGTATATCGCGCTCTTGTTGTGTTAACTTTAAGAGGACGGCGCTCTGGTAGAAGTTGAAGCCTTGTTCGCGTAAATAAACCATCATCCTTTGTTTGATGAAGTGATCTGTGTTTGAAGAGAATGCTGTCATAATGTTCCCAATTGTTTTATCGAAGTAACAATATGCAGAATTAGATTTGTAACGTTTTTGTAAGGTCTGTGTCAATTAACGGTCTGATGCATAGAAACTTATAAACAAACCCTTAATAACTTATCACGATAATAACCCCGTCAATTCTTTTCCGACGCCCATACCTATGGCCACGCCCATACCTCCGAGCCTTATGCCGGCCACGGTGCAATCATCTATGCGTTGAACGATTGGGTTTTTATCCGCGCCAAAGGCCATGGTGCCGGACCAGCACAGATCAACTTCAAATGCAATGTTGGGGGCAATAAAGCTTTTGATGTCGGCCAGTAATTGGGCTTTTATGCTATCATTTATACCAGCTTCAGTGGTGGCCTCGCCCTCACGATCGAGTTGGCGCCCCCCGCCCAAAAGCAATCGGCCGTCCACGGTTCTGAAATAATGATATCCGTCGTGGTAATGAAAGGATCCTTCCCAATCAAACGCAGGATTTGGCTTGGTGACCAGCACCATTCCTCGGCCCGGCTGCACGTCGGCCTCGGGCAAAAAGTCTTTCGAAAAAGCATTGGTGCACAGCGCCACTTGTTGGGCCAAGAGCTCGATTGGACCGCTTGCGGTTTCAACGCGAACGATCTTTCCGCGGTCCCTATCTTCAATCTTTGTAACGGCGCTTTGGGTGAAAGTTTGAACGCCTAACAGGCCCACTTTCCGCTGCAACACCCCCATCATTTTACCCGTATCAATGGTTCCCTCGAGGGTGTTTTTAATCATAAACTTCACACGGTCAGAAAACCCAAAATCACCATTTTCGATCACCGAATAAGGACGCTGTCCCAAGGAAGGTTCGAGCAGATTGTTGAAGAAGTTGATGCGCTCTAAATCAGGAGCCTCAAAGCACAATTCGTATCCGCCCACTTCGCGGTAGTCTATCTCCTGATCGCCGAACGTTTGCCGCAGCAGCTGTAAACCTGAGAATCGCTTTAGGACCAATTCCACAGTGCGTTCCGCCCCCAAATGTTCTAGATCGTGCTCCAGCTCCGCGATGGAGCCAAAGCAGGCGAACCCTGCGTTTTTGGTCGAAGCCCCCTCCGGAAAGAAGCCTCGTTCCAAAATTGCGATGCGTGCATTAGGATGTGATTCCGCGTAAAACAATCCCGTACTAAGGCCTACTATCCCGCCACCAACGATAATGAGATCGAAGTGGCGCAGCGTTTCACGTTCCCAATAGCTTTGCACTAATCTTTCTTGATTTTAATCACGCTAATCTTTGCTTCGGCACCTTCAGTGCATAAGCTGTCGATGGTCACGGCAATCAGAGTAAATGCGAGCCCGTTTTCATTCAAGCTTTTCATAGCGTCTATCTTTTCAAAGCTCTAAGGTACAAACTCACGAAAGTTTACTGTTATTAAAAACTAATCACAGAGGTATGTATTTAATGAATTAAACGTAGTATCTTATGACAAACAAACACTCTTTACACTATGAAAAAAGTTCTATTGACCACATTATTGGTTGTGATTGCGGGGTTCGTAATGTTCACCGTAGGCGGCGCCCTATATTATATGGACGCCATGGCTGAAATGGCGGCAGCATTTCCTGATGCGATTAAGACCGAGCCAGATATGACAATGGGAATAGCTAATATGATTGTTATCTCATTGCTTACTACAATTTCATTTGATCGTATGGGCATTTCCACAGCTGCATCTGGCGCAAAAGCAGGTGCATGGTTTATGGGATTGCTGTTTTTAGCGTTCAACACACAGATGCTTGCCATGTATAACACCATGGACTTAAACTTTGCGGCTGTAGATACCGTAATTTCTGCAGTTATGGGAGCGGTATTAGGTGCCGCATGTGGTTTTGGACTAGGAAAGTTTAGTAACTAAAAAGCGATTACAATGATTATGATGATTGTCGTACTTCTAGGAGTATTAGTTACATTATACGGCGTCTTTACCAAAAACCGCGTACTATACAATGTAGGATACTTCGTTTTCGGTATTGTGGTGGTTTGGGACCAATTAGGTTTGTTCGCCGAATCAAATAACGCCGAAAACCTAGCCATGGCTGCGCTTTGGTTAATTCAGGCTATTGTGACCATACCAAATAAGGTGAATTATGACGGAAGCAAGCTTGCCAAGAGCGCAGGGGTTAAGATTAACGCGACTCTTTCTGTTATCAACGGCTTTGCTGTTTACTATGCTACAACAGTCGATTATATTCCTGAATTTGCCATGTACATTCACGGGCTTTTAGCGGCACTGCCGCTAATAGCGATATATTTGATTCTTTCAGATAAGATTGAAGTAACAGCCTAGAGCTTGCGAAGCACATAAAAAAGCCCGGCGCATTGCGCCGGGCTTTTTCATGTTAAGATTAGAATCCCCAACCTGCAGTGAACTGAAGGTTTGGATACCAACCCCCTGCAAAAAGACGTTGAAGCTCTAATGTTCTTGCAGCGGCTCCCGTTGCTTGCCAGTTGGAGTATACAACACCTCCTCCGGTTTTAATGACTCCAATATCAACCCCTAGTCGCAGACCTTTAACCGGGCGCAGACCATACCCAATACCAGTGAAGGTAAAAGTTCCTCCATCGACCCAGTGATAGCTATTGCCATCAGAATCGTCTAAGAAGCCATTCAAAGAGCCTACCCCTAATCCAGCACTTAATCTAAAAGCTTGGAGCGCCTCAATCGGACGATAACTAATGATCATCCCCGACCAGCTACTTTCATCTGCAAATGTCCCCAAGTAAGTGGCGCCATCATCCCCTTCAAATTCAATGTCGTCAACAGGAATTGCCTCCCCGTAGAAAACCGATAGAGTTGTTTTCTTAGTGAGTTGACGGTCAAATTGAAACCCGACAGAAGGAATAGGCCCAGCGGTATTAATGCTGAATGCATTTTCGGCATACGCTCGGTCTTTT
>DMCR01000096.1:7445-7662 GCA_003445735.1 Cryomorphaceae bacterium | reverse complement strand
ACGACCTACCTCATCAACAACCTGATCCTTTCTTTGGCCCTCGCAGTAGTAGCCATCTCGATCATCATGGCACTGTTGTTCATGAGCGGAAGAATGGTCTTGATTTCCATGATCCCAAACCTCATTCCTATGCTCATTACCGCAGGTATCATGGGGCATACGGGCATACCTTTGAAACCATCAACCATCTTGGTTTTTAGTATTGCCTTTGGTATTT
>DMCR01000096.1:6703-7139 GCA_003445735.1 Cryomorphaceae bacterium | reverse complement strand
TTTTAGTATTGCCTTTGGTATTTCCGTAGATGATAGTCTGCACTTCTTGGCGAAATACCGTCAAGAATTGAAATCAAACGGTTGGAATATAAAGTGGGCCGTGAAGAGCTCCATTTTGGAAACTGGCTTAAGCATGTTCTATACCTCTGTAGTGTTATTCTGTGGCTTCTCCGTTTTCATGACGTCGAGTTTTGCGGGTAATCAAAGTTTGGGATTGTTAACCTCGATTACCCTTTTTGTAGCTATGTTGAGCAATCTTCTTCTGTTGCCTTCGTTCTTAATGACGATGGAAAAATGGGTCACCAAGAAGGATTTAAGCGAGAACATTATCGATATTTATGATCCAGAGGTAGATCCAGACGAATAAGAAAGCTAGAATTATGAAGGGCATTATTCTTGCCGGCGGGTCCGGCACCAGATTACATCCATTGACCAT
>DMCR01000096.1:456-6305 GCA_003445735.1 Cryomorphaceae bacterium | reverse complement strand
TGATGCAAGCGGGTATTCACGAGATCCTCATCATTACGACTCCACAAGACGCACCCTTGTTCCAAAAGTTGTTGGGCGACGGATCTCAGCTAGGGTGTCGCTTCGAATACAAGGTTCAGGAACGTCCGGAAGGATTGGCTCAAGCCTTCATTTTAGGTGAGGAGTTTACAGGAGAGGATAGTGTGGCGCTAATTCTGGGCGATAATATTTTCTACGGTTCGTCCATGGCGAACATATTGAAAGCGAGTAAAGACCCTGACGGCGGTGTGGTATTTGCCTATCGCGTGAGCGATCCGGAGCGCTATGGGGTGGTAGAATTTGATCAACACATGAAAGCCCTTAGTATAGAGGAAAAGCCAGTGGAGCCCAAGAGCGATTATGCTGTTCCGGGATTGTATTTCTACGACAATAGAGTGGTGGACATTGCCAAGAATTTGAAGCCAAGTCCTCGAGGTGAGTTGGAAATCACTGATGTGAACAAGATCTACCTCGATATGGGGGCCTTAGAAGTGGGAGTTTTGGACCGTGGAACGGCGTGGTTAGATACCGGAACTTTTGCCAGTCTGCAGCAAGCGGGTCAGTTCGTGGAGGTCATTGAAGAGCGTCAAGGATTGAAGGTAGGTTGTATTGAAGAGGTTGCTTTTGAGCAGGGTTTTATTGATGCTGCACAGCTCGAACAATTGGCCCAACCTCTCGTTAAGAGTGGGTACGGAGAATACCTGTTAAAACTCTTGCGATAAATGAAAGACCTTGCCGCCTTACAAGCCTTATTCCAAGAAGAAATAGATGCCTTACAATTAGGATTAGCGCCCGAGAAGCTGTACGATCCTATGCATTACATCATGAACCTTGGTGGGAAGCGATTGCGTCCTGTTTTGGCGTTGATGGGGGCGGGTTTGTACGGAGATCCTTCGAAGGCCATGCCTCAAGCGATGGCCATTGAGCTTTTCCACAACTTTTCGCTCATTCACGACGATATTATGGATGCTGCTCCGTTTCGACGTGGTCAGGATACGGTACACATGAAGTGGGACGAGAATATCGGAATCCTAAGCGGAGATGGTATGCTCGTCAAGGCGTACCAATATGTGGCGCAATGTTCGCAGAAATTGTTACCCGAGGTGTTGGCGACGTTCTCTAAGACAGCTTTGGAGGTCTGCGAGGGCCAGCAGATGGACATGGATTTTGAAACCATGGACCAAGTGCCTTTGGATATGTATATCAATATGATCCAATTCAAGACTTCGGTATTGCTGGGTTGCGCGATGAAAATTGGTGCGCTCGTAGGCGGTGCCACAGAGGAGGATGCTGAGGCATTGTATGAATTTGCACTGTTGTTAGGGACTTCGTTCCAGATTAAAGACGATTATCTCGATGTCTACGGCGATCCAGAGAAATTTGGAAAGCAAGTAGGCGGTGATATTTTGAGCAATAAGAAGACCTTGTTGTGGATCGAGGCAGAGAAACGCGCGGCCCTGCAGCGCATCGACTTTTCTGAATATGCTGCAATGCCGCCCAACGAGGACAAGGTGGAGTCTTTCCAAGAGTTGTTCAAAATTTTGGATGTGGATGCCTTTGCCAAAAGCGAGATAGACCGCTACTACCAGCTGTCTCTTGAAGCCTTGGATAAGGTCTCCTTGGACGCACAAACCTTGGCGCCGTTGAAAGAATTTGCCCAATGGTTGCATAGACGTGAATCTTAATTGATTCCCCCAGCTTTTCGGATTATTTTTGCCCCTTGTAAACACACACTTTCATGAATGTATTGGTTTTAGGCTCGGGAGGTCGCGAGCACGCATTATCTCATAAGATTTCTCAAAGTCCAAAATTGGGCAAGTTGTTTGTCGCACCTGGAAATGCTGGAACGCATCAACTGGGCGAAAACGTCGCGATGAATATTGAAGATGCTGCTGAGGTGGGCGCCTTTGTGAAAGCCAATGCCATAGATATCGTAGTCATTGGTCCGGAAGCACCCTTAGTGGCTGGGGTCCATGATGGTTTGAAGGCCGATGCAGCGCTATCAAATCTTATCGTAGTAGGTCCACGCCAAGCGGCCGCAGAGCTCGAGGGCTCTAAAGATTTTGCGAAAGAGTTCATGATGCGTCACAACATTCCTACCGCAGCCTACCAAACCTTTACGAAGGATATGTTGGCGGAAGGCCAAGCTTTCTTGGAGACCTTGGATGCGCCTTTTGTATTGAAGGCCGACGGTCTCGCTGGAGGAAAGGGTGTGTTGATCATTGAAGAGCTTGATGAAGCTAAAGAAGAGCTCAAGAATATGTTAGTGGATGCTAAGTTTGGCGATGCCTCGTCACGCGTAGTAATTGAGGAGTTCCTTGCGGGTATCGAGTTCAGCATATTTGCGTTGACGGACGGTCAAGGCGGATATGTGATCTTACCGGAGGCGAAAGATTACAAAAGAATAGGTGAAGGAGATACAGGATTGAATACCGGTGGTATGGGAGCCGTAAGCCCTGTGCCGTTCTTTGATGCTGCACTTCGCGAGCATGCTGTCAAGGAAATTATTGAGCCGACGATTAAAGGATTAGTCAAAGACAACCTTCCGTATCAAGGGTTTGTATTCTTTGGATTGATCAACACTTCTAAAGGACCCAAGGTTATTGAATACAATGTCCGCATGGGCGATCCGGAAACGGAAGTTGTGATTCCACGCTTGGAGAGTGATCTTATTGATTTATTCGTTGCCATGAATGAAGGGACCTTGGACCAAGTAGATCTTCAAATAAACCCTCAAACCGCTGCGACAGTCATGGTAGTGGCCGGTGGATACCCCGAAGCCTATAAAAAAGGAGCTACGATTTCAGGTCTTCGTGATTTTGAAGCCACGACGGTATACCACGCCGGTACCAAGGGTACGGATGAAGTGGTGACGAACGGAGGACGTGTGATGGCCTTTACGAGCATTGGTGCTGATAAGGATGAAGCTTTGGCTAAGAGCTATGCTTCTATCGCTGAGGTGAGTTTTGAGGGGATGAACTTCCGCAAGGATATTGGATTTGATTTGTAACTAAGGTACCAGCGGAGCGAGACCCTCAAATATCCAAAAACAAAAAGCCCCGGCTCAGGCCGGGGCTTTTCATTAGAAGTCTTAGCTATTAAGTTTCGCCGTTTGCTTTGTGTTTTCTCATTTGGAGAATCCAGTAAATTAAACCACCGCTGATGGTGAGCATGAATAGCATATTCACAGTATCACCAGCGAAAGGAAGTATTTTGAATGTTGCTTGGAAAATATCACCAAGGCCCTCAAAGAAATTTCTTAACATAGCAGAGCGTTTAGAGTCGCTAAAATAAAACAAAAAAGCCGATGCTTCTTAGCTATTTCAGAAAGATTGACGCCTACTCCGCAATCCGCGTTTTTACCGCGGCCATAGTCGCATTTGCAGTGCATTGGTCAACTGGAATAGAGTCTTGGCAAGACGTGGTAATGAGCTTTGGACTGGGTGCGCTCTGGCTTTGGTTGTCCTGGACATTGTTGCGCGACCGCTGGGTCATTAAGGCTAGTGCTTTACGGTTTATGACCTATTTACTGTTGGCGTTGTATTGGAGCGTCGAATTCGAGATAAGTACACTACTGTTTTATACGTTAGTGGTAGAACTGAATTGGTACCTCGCTGAACGTTATAAAAGAAAAGATTCGGTGCTTTCGGTGTTGCACAGCGGCACATTAACAGCGTTATCCTCCCTTTGGCTCTCTCAAGAAGCGCTGTATTATGTGGGTACGGTGCTTATGATTTGGCTAGTGACTGCGGGAGTAAAGGTTAAAACGATACTGCAATGGCTATTGGCTTGGTTCATGGTCATCGTTCCGTTGACATATTTCTTGGCTCGAGAAGAGTTTAATAGTCAATCATACTCTAATCTACCTTTAGGTTGGTGGTCCTTGCTTATGGTGTTGTCCATCGTGGCAATAGGTCAATGGGTTCAATCGTACTTAAAGGCAAATCAAAAGAATAAATCACGTTCTATTGTGGCGGGTTTATTCGTGGCTGGTGGAGGATCGCTCGGCTGGTGGCTGGGCTCTTATTTTGGCACGGCTATTTGCATTATGGGTTTGAGTTATCATTTGGCCAATAGCTTACGTTATTTTAAGCGCGAACGATTGGCTGAGGTGCTCTTCTACTTGGTACTTACCTTTGTTCTAGTCTCGCACTACGACGTGATTCCCTGGTAAATGAGTTCATCATCTTCCATTTTAGTGGTTCGATTGTCCGCCATCGGTGATTTGGTATTGGTGGCGCCTGTGGTGGCCCAATTACATCATGAAGGCTACAAAGTTTCTTTGTTGTGCAAGGATGCCTACCGCTCGGTAGCCTTGTGTTTGCCGGGCGTGGCGGAGATATTTTCCTGGGAGAAGGATCGAGTAAAACTTGCAGAACAAGGGTCCAATTTTACGGTCGTTTTAGACTTACAGGGGACCGCGAAATCAAAGCGATGGACACGTGGATTGAAGGTGAAGGTGATGACCTACAAGAAGCCGTATTTTCGTCGTATGCTGTTGCTGGCATTTGGCCAAAGGTTTGCCCTTGAGCCTGTGGTATCGCGATATTTTAAGGCCGCGCAGCCTCTGCTGAAGAATGGGGCGGAGGCACCGGCGGAATTGATCCTGCCAAAAACAACATTAATCTTGCCGGAAGAGCCCTATATCGCAATAGTGATCGGAGGGACCCATGCTGGGAAGCGATTGAATTACGACCAGTGGCGTTCGGCCATTCGCGAGCTGCTGAAATTGGGATTGCCCATCGCCTTGGTTGGCGGACCAGAAGAAGCGGGTATCGGGGAGAGCTTGGAGCAGCCTTTGGGTTCTGGGGTGTCTAATTATTGCGGAACCACCACCATCGTAGAAGGTATGGTAGTCGTGAAAGAGGCGGCCTTGGTGATCAGTGGAGATACTGGTTTCATGCATGCAGCAGCAAATTTCAAGCGTCCGCTCATCAGTCTCTGGGGCGCCACTCACCCAAGCTTAGGCTTTGCGCCATGGCCTCATTACTCGGCCCAATTCCAAATCATTGCCAAAGTACGTTCCCCCATAAGTAAGCACGGAAAAGTGCGGTGGTGGCAGCACAATCCAATGAAAAAATTCCCGGTAGAGGAAATTGCTCTTATTGCTGAGCAGATGCTGAGGGATAGAACAACGCTTTGAGCTCTGTAGCATCGCTAGGGTCCATTTTTCCTGCGATGATTAGTGCTAACTGACGTCTGCGCAACGCCGCTGCATAGCGCTCTTTTTCAAAGTCTGTTTCTGGCGAAATACTTGGGATTTTAACAGGTCTTCCCAACCCATCGACGGCCACAAAAGTGAATATGCCCTCGTTCGCTTTGACACGAGGCTCGCCCGGGCCTTTGGACTCCAAGTACACATCTGCAATGACTTCCATAGATGAAGAAAAAGCGCGGCTAACCTTTGCCTCTATGGTCACAATAGCGCCATGAGGAATAGGGTTTTTAAAAGCCACATTATTGATGGTAGAGGTCACCACTGTTTCCTTACAATGACGGTGCGCTGCAATGGCGCAACAGCGGTCCATCCAGCTAAGCAACTGTCCTCCGAAAAGGTTGTTCAACGTATTTGTATCATTCGGAAGGACGATTTGCGTCATCACCGAAAGACTATCCTTAGGAGTTTTTCCTTGTGCCATGAGGGTCTAATTTTTACACTAAATAGGTAGGGGATGCCATTTAGTAGGCGTAAATCCAAGCATGCTGGTTGATGCTGCTCTGGATTTGGTCGAGATCTTGCTTCGCTGCCTCTCTTGAGAGGTAATTTCCAAGGCCCACCTTCAACAGAGATCCAGGTAGAATATTTACATCCATTCCATCGGCTTTTAGTT